>JBCDGH010000026.1:0-17400 GCA_038751365.1 Patescibacteria group bacterium
GTGTTGGGGTAGATATTAAACTCAGTGGCTAAATCATCTACTTTCTCACCATTTTTAACCCTCTCAATGATTAATTGTTTTACTGGTTCAGGAACTTTAATACCTCGCATATATAAAATGAATTAACTTAGACTGCTATATTAATTCTCATAATTATTATTAAAAGAGAATTATATGTCTAAATTAACAGAAGTGGGTCAAGATGACTTACTTTAATACTGATACTGTGCCGCTACAAAAAGCAATTGAGCAGTTAAAGAACTTGTATTAAGTTTAGTACTACAGCCGACTTTTTTTAACAAGTCGGTTTTTTTGTGCAGTTATTTTATAAATATACTGCGTCTAGTCTTTGATTAGCTACTAATCTAGATTGTATTTTCTTGTATTGTGTACTATTATTACTCACAGTAAAGTAGTATTGCTGTAGATTATTTTGATGATAGTAGATAGGGTATTTCTTTATGTAGTTTAGAATTCTCTCAGCGCAGTACTTACTGGCATCAATTATTTCAGCTAGCTGGAATTGGTCTTTTATATAATTTAAGGCTAGTCGATAGTGAGTACAAGCTAAAATCACGTACTGAATTTCTTTTGATCCTATTCTATTTTCCCTAATATATTTAACTAAAAGTGAGTCGACCAGCTGAAAGTCTGAATTTTCAATAGCTTTAGCTAATCCAGGACAGGGTATCGCAGTAAGGTTAGTTAATCCAATTTTGGAAAATTCATACTGATAAAAGCCACTATTATAAGTCGCTGTTGTAGAAAGTAGAAGACCAGGTTTATTAGTAAGTTGCGATTTTGAGCAAGTTACTTTTTCGATTAAAGGCTTAGTAACACCCAGTACTTTTTTATTAGGAAATCTATTTTTTAGCCACACTTGTTGGATATGTCTGATCGAATTCACACTGGATGTATTGCATGCTAGTATAACAATTTTACACCCCTTTGAAAACAAAAACTCACAAGCTTTTTTGGTTCTGTTTTGTATGTAGTCGATGGATTTATTACCAAGGGGTAAGCTATAAAAATCTGCTAGGTAAGAAAATGATAGTGAGGGTCGAATTTTCAGTACTTCTTCAAGTACACCTATTCCGCCAATTCCACTATCATAAAAACCAATCATAAGCTAAAAAAGTAAATAATACTCAAAAAAAGTTTAGAAAAAGAATATCAGTGTAGTTTTTTTAGTTGCAAAAAGATAAGCAATTCTATACAACCTTTTGTCAATCGTTGACAGTGATACTCATAATACAATTATCATCACATACTAGGCAATAAACTACTCATCTCTCAATAAATGAATAAACACTGATAAATAAATCATTTTTTGAATAAGTCGTAAATGTATGCTATACTTGAGCATATGTTTGAAAATCCTGGATCAGTTACTTTAAAAGATAAGGAGGGGTTAAATACAAAATCTGAACTCACAGTAGATATGTTAAGTCGTCTACAAAATGATGTTATACCTGCTGGGGCTGAAGTTGTAATTATTTCATGTGAGATTGGTGAATTTAAAGCTGACACTAGTGATTTAAGTTATCAGTCAATCAAAACTGCTACAAGTGAGCCAGGTTTAATGTATGATTTTGGAGGTGGTAAGCTAGCTGAAGATACTGAGTTCAGAACAATTGCAGTTGACTAATATATACGATTTTCAAGTTGCTTTAGATGTGACCCAATTTTTTTATCTGATACTCTTTACATAAAATAAAGTTTATAACTAATTTGCTGTAAGTAATTGCATACGATTTGTGCTAACTAGCTTACCTTAAAATAAATTAAATGTAGCTTATGGGATCAAATTACGCAGAATTTAGTTTCTTTACTGAAGAGTCCAATGAAACCAAAGTTACTAGGCAAAGTATAGAAAAACTAATTTATCAAAAACTAAATTTCAAATTCGACTATAATTTAAGCCTACTAGATGTAGGCGCTAGCGACGGTAAGATGTTTTTACCTTTGGTTAAGAGCTTACAGAGTAAATTTAATAAATTAAATTATGTAGCTTTAGAGCCTGATGCGGATGCATATAAACAACTTCAAATAAATCTTGTTAAAAGTGGCCTATCGAATTTTACAGCATTAAATCTTACCGCCCAAGACTATTTGTTTAGAAAGCAGTTTATAAACAACTATTTTGACTGTATATTGTTTTCACAATCATTTTATCACATTCCAAGAAAGGCTTGGTTTAAGGTCATTAATAATTCAATTAATAGATTAAGAAATAATGGGTTTATAATCATCATTTTAGATTCGTTTGAAGGTCCTGCTTACAATTTGGTTGATTTGATTACAGAAAATAAAACACAAATTGATACTTTTGAATATGGTTACTTAATTTCTGCGGAGGAAATGGAGGAATTATTATTTGCTCATAAAGTTAATTTTTTAACAAATAGTTTTAGTATGGAAATAAAATTAAAGGATAGATCTGGTGTTAAATCTTTAGCTAGAGTATTAGGTTTTTTGTATCGTCGAGATTGGCAATTTATTTTAAATAACTACTACAAAGAAGTTTGTGAGTTATATGAAAAAAAATTAAAAAATTCTTCTAGATTAGAAAATACAGTAAAGATTATCACAATTTCTAAGGAATAGATATTCGATATTTTTTGAATAAAGCTGATTTGTTCAAATTTACTTTAGTCCATTTTTCAATGTTAATAATTTGATTATGAATCTATTAAAAGTTGCACTCCCTTGGTCAAGTCAGAAAGTTTTTTCAACTGGTAATTTTGCCTCTAAGATTTCTGATGAGCTAGATGAAATTGATAAGATTTTTTTACCCAAAATTACATATATTCTTCGACCTTGATGGGCAGTCGAAACTTAAATTTTTAGATGAGTTGAAAATCTATCTGAAAGCGGATTTGCATAAAGTAAGTCAAAGACTCAAAAGTATATATAAACACTTTGGCCTTGATTTTGGCCACACTTTAAAATTAACTAACAATTTAACTTAAGTTCAGCTATGGGGGATATATTACTCTGTTGACGGTGACCTTAAAATAGAGAAAGACTATTATAGCATAGACTCAAAATATGGAGCTATTTCATGTACTTTGGTTAAGCATCATGCTGTTTCATGGAGGGAAGATGAATATGGAAACAGAAAAACATGGATTGTATCCGCACGTGATAATAATCAAGATTGGGACTGGGAAGCATATATAGGTCACGAGTCTGCACACGCTGGATATGGTATTATACCTCTTTTTGCTCAGCAGCAGCAAACTCTTGAAGAAAATGATTTTATGTTATTCTTCAAATCTGAAAAATATTCCTAGCAGCGTTATAGCGCTAACGTGTTATTAGTTATCTGAAATCCTTGTTACTTCAGTTAGGAAAGAGGTTAGAGATACTTTTACTGGATTTCCTATAGTTGATAATCATCGTAAATTACAAGTATTTTTGAGCTAGCTAATAACCTCTTTGCCCACATAAATTTTAAACGAGCTAGAGGCTTAGTTAATAAATACCAGAGTAAGCAGATAGATTTTGATGACCCTGAGATAGTACGATTAATTGACGTTTGCTTCCAAGCCGTTTACCATATTATACCCCTTATAAATAAGTCTGGAGAAATTAAAGCCAAGAATTTCTTTGTCAATATATGACAGGTTGTTACGATAATGATTTAATATCCACTACTGATTTTACTAAAGACACTTTTTCGGCTACTTTATTTTCGATTTTGGTTTCTAATATAAATCTAACAAGTGGCTCTGTGTTACTTGCTCTCATACTGAATTTCCAGTCTGGATAGAAGACACTTATACCATCTAGCTCGCTGATTGAGGCGTCTGCAAAAGCGGTTTTTAATTTAGTTTTCCAAACATCAAAACTATCACCTTCTGAAATCTTCAAATTCATTAATTCACTAATATGGTAGGTTTGCTCAATTTTTTCAAAAGCCTGTGAAGTGGTTTTACCACTATTTACAACTATCTTGATGAATAGTGCCATAGCTAAATAACCGGCATCCATATAACCAAAATCCCCAAAATAGTGATGTCCAGAAAATTCACCACCATAAATAGCTTTGTACTTCTGCATTTCTGATTTTATATAAGTATGACCTTGTTTGGATGGTATAGCTACACCCTCGTTTTCAGCAATAATTTCTGGGGCACAGCGACTTCCTGGCTGACAATATACTACGGCTTTATTTAAAGCTGTGTCGGCTGTGTAGTTGTTAAGCATATACTTGGCAAAAAGAGCAACTAAATAATCTCCTTGAATAGGTTTGGTATTCTCGTCTACAAAGAAAGCTCTATCAGCATCACCATCGAAAGCAACACCAAAATCAGCTTGGTTTTCTCTAATTGAAGCTTGCAGGTCTTTTAGATTGTCTAGATTCTGAGGATCAGCTGGGTGGTTTGGGTAGTTGCCGTCTGGCTGCCAATATAAAGGAATGAACTCGACGTTTTTGTATATACTCTTTAAATTTTGCATGACAAAGCCGCCCATTCCATTTCCAGCATCGACACAGATTTTCAACTTCTTATTTTGCCTAGTTAGTACACTATCTATGTGTTCAGTTTCGCCAAGTTCTTTATACTTACCAACAAAAAAGTCTAAAACTTTAGATCGTAAATTAGTATCTTCGATAGGATCAATCCACTTTTGCTCGTTCATATCCTCGGTTTCAATAACACTGAGAACAAACTCTCTTACTTTATCTAAACCGTCCTTAAGACCTAACATTTGAGGGGCTTTTTTAACGATTTTCACTCCATTATCATCTTTAGGGTTGTGACTTGCAGTGATTACTGCTCCAGGGGTATTAGTTAAAATCGATGAAGCATACATAAAATCAGTACTTGCAAGACCTAAAGCAACCGGCTCTCCACCAGCGTTTTTCACACCGTTATAAAAAGCTTTATAAAATTCTGGGCTTGTATACCTACAATCGTGACAAATATTAACAGTTAAAGGTAAACTTTCTGGTTTTAGAATTTTTTCAACAAGTCCATATCCAGCCCAATAATAAACCTTGGAATCAATTTCTGGGTAGGTACCTCTTATATCATAAGCTTTAAATAGGTTGTAATAGTTTTTCATAGTTTAAAGTTTGATTTGACTTAACTCTTGCTATTAGATTAAAGAAGGCTTTTTGGTCAAGTGGCTACCTTGACAAATATATAAAAAAAGAATTTTCATGTATCCAACTTGCTCGAAATAAACAATATTTATGCTTCCTAAATCTTCTACGAAGTTTGACTATTCATCCCGAGGTGATTACGCGTCCCAGAATTTTTCTAAGTTTGTTCCAGCAGCTAAAATTAAAGTCATAGGTGTTGGTGGGGGCGGAGGCAATGCTGTGCGCAGAATGATTGAAATTGGTCTAGAGGGAGTAGAGTTTTGGGCGATGAATACTGACCTTCAAGTTCTAAAGCAGATACATGCTGATGGTGTAATTCAGTTAGGTGCTAATGTGACCCGTGGACTTGGAGCGGGAATGAGTGCTGAGGTAGGTAGACAGGCTGCTGAAGAGAGTATGGCGGAAATAGAAGCTGCCTTAACTGGCGCTGATATGGTATTCATTACCGCAGGTATGGGTGGTGGTACTGGCACTGGTGCCGGTCCTGTAGTAGCTGAAGTTGCTAAAAGACTGGGTATTCTTACAGTAGGTGTAGTTACTAAACCATTTAATTTTGAAGGAGGAAAACGAAAGCAGATTGCTGATGAAGGAATTGAAAGACTAAAATCAAACGCTGATGCTGTCATAGTGGTGCCAAACGAGAGATTGTTGCAAATTATAGACAAACGAACAAGTGTCTATGAGGCTTTCAAAATATCTGATGATATTCTCCGTCAAGCTGTTCAAGGTATCTCTGATTTGATTAATATGCCAGGTGAAGTTAATGTGGACTTTGCTGATGTAAGAGCAATTATGAGTAATGCTGGTACAGCTCTAATGGGTATGGGAAGAGCTAGTGGAAGCGGAGAAGACAGATCTAGAAGTGCAGCTGTAATGGCTATTGACTCTCCTTTACTTGAGCTCAGCATTGAGGGTGCTCGAGGTGTACTATTTAATGTGCAAGGAGGTAAAAACTTATCGCTGTTGGAAGTGTCTGAAGCAGCTGAAATTATTAGGCAGCATGCTGATCCTGAAGCTAAAATTATTTTTGGAACTTCGATTGATCCTAATTTACAAGACGAAATCAGAATTACTGTAATTGCTACTGGCTTTACTAAGGAAAAAGAAGATTCGGTTATGCCTTTTTCTAACCCAGTTACAGGTAGTAGAGAAGTCAAGATGCCTTATAATCTGCCTAGATTTGGTAGAGACGAACCCGAAACACCAACTACAGCACCGCAAATGCCACCACAATCGAGTTCTAATTTCAACGATGATCAGTTAGACATACCAGCATTTCTGAGAAAGAAGATTAACCCTGAAGACGATAGTTAGTTCAATTTTACTAAATTAGCAGTCGTAATTTTGATACACCAAAAGCCTGCATGTTCATATGTAAGAATAATATTAGTTTGAAAAATTAATTGTCAATTCCATAAATTACATGTAAATTATTAAGTGTAATTAACGAATTGTATGTATAATAGGCTAATTTAACCAGAAATAAGTTACTGACTCAAAAAAGGAAAAGTAGACTTTAAAGTTGTACATAGGGATAATTGGTGGGAGTGGTTGAGTAAATAGAGTATGGTTAATCCATGTTTTAAAACTTCTCTTCAATTATGTAGGAAATACTAGGAGGGTAAGTCAAATTAACTTATTTTATACGCTGTTTATAAACCTAGTTACTATTTTTTGACCAAGGATAAGAAGTATTTTACTCTTTCATAACATGGATTTATTAAACAATATTAAAGAAGTGCAAGCTAAATTGTTGTTAGATTTGAGTTCAGACAAACAGGTTAGACACAACTTTCTGCTTACAAAGTATGGGAATATGGAACCCCAGAACTTAATAGTCAAAGAGCTGGTTGAACTTGAGTTAATCCCAGCAGAAAAGTATAAGACAATCTGTATTTTTTTGAATTCAGGTGGTAGATCGTTAATAGGAACATATACTGATTACTTTTACTCATTAGAGGGTTTAGGTAAAATTAATAGAATAAACGATGGTATATATGAAGCTGAAGTAGATTCCAAAAGAATGATGTTCGAAGGAATTCAAAGACAAGTGCAAAAACTTGTAAAAGGTGAGAGTGTAAGCGAGTATATACTTAGCTTATATAATAAAGCCCTTGAACACTCTAATTGGGAATATCTTGACGAGCTTGTAACAGAATTTTGGTTTGTTGAAATCAAGAGCCTAATTGGGGAAAGAGATCCATTCACTGACCCATATAGTAATTCAGAAGCATTAGAGATTAGAGAAGCTTTATTTTCTAGACTCTCATTACAAGATGATCTATTAAGTAATGACGATAAAGCTAAGATGCTCATAGAAAATTGGTTAAAAGGAAAGGTCAATTTAAAAGAAAAACCAGACCAACCTGAATATTTACTGAGTAATTTGCTACCAAAACCCAAGATAGATTATAGCAATACTGACTTTCCTCCTGAGTTGATGAGATAACTCTACTCCCAAGTAATTTGGATTTTAGGGTTTGTCTTAGTCAGCTTAGTTATCGCGGGAAAAGCTCTGAAACCATGGTAACTGTTTTCTCTACTCCAAGTTCGTACTTGTGAGGCGTGTCTGTGATAGGTATTTATAGATAAACAAGGGTTAAAGACTTTTAAGCCGGCAAAATAAGCTTCAGCGGCTAATCTGTTGTCACAGGCTACTTTACCTAGTTCAAAGTCGGCTTTGAAATTTTTTAAAGGAGGTTCAAATACCCAAGCATCTTGGGAAAAGCTGTAAAAGCTATCTGACCAGTCTCGACTTCCTTCTGGGCTTAATTTACTATCATTTTCAGTACGTGTGAGCGCTAAAAATTTATTATCTAAGTCAAAATGTCTAAGTTTATTAAGTGAATCATCAAAATAAATATCACTATTAGCTATAATTGCTATCTTGTCAGTGTTGTGTAAATTGGCATGATTTATGAAATGTTCGAATGTAGGAGTATCTTTATATTTTATTTGTACTATTTTAGGGTTGCTTTGAGCGTATTCAGGTAAATGATCACACCATAAATAAATCCGATCGATAAACTTATTATTTAAATTGTTTTTTAGACAAAAGTCTAGTTCTGCCTGCCTTTCTTGGTTTTTAGAGATAAAATAGGTTGTGTAGAGACCAATTTTTCTTACTTTCTGCGCATTTCTGCCATTTTTAATTATATAGTGGTAACTAAGTAACAAAAAAATTAAGACTATTGGTATAATTCCAAGCTCAATAGTTAAATTAAGGAGCAGGTTATGCACTGGTTGATACTGCCATATCGGTAAACGGAATTCAGTGAATAAAAACTCTGGATACCTGCCTAGACCTAATCCAAATAGAAGCTGTTGCCAACTCATGACAGATATAGCTTCCAAATACTGAGTTATATCAAGGATTCTGTATCTATCAGAGTTTCCAAACCTTTCGTATAATAATGCAAAAAAACTTAGCAAAATTGGTACCATTGTTAGACTAGTCAGTTGCTTAAATCTTTTCATCAGTTTGGCTAACAACAAAAAAATAGCAATTAGCCACGATACTCTACTGAATGAGATAAGTACAAGTACGATTGAAATTAAGGTTATGTAGGCGTGCCAACGACCCCAGAAATCTCTTATTGCTGGAGTAATGGATAGTATAAGTCCACAGATTCCGAAAAAACCAAGTATGTTAGGGTGGCTTGTTATGCCGTAACCACGTAGAATAAGAAATTCAGCAATTTGTTGCTTGGCAACCCCCGTAATTTCCATATTTAAAAATGGCTCTCCCAAGTATTTGAGACCTAAGCTTTGAGAAAAGAGGGTTTGTAGAATTCCTGCAATAGCGTTGATACTAAAGAAACTAATCAAGATACCTCTAAAGATAGTTATTACTCTTTGATTATTAGGTTTTACCTGGCTAAAAAATATACCTACAGCATATAGTATGGTCACTATCTGACTATCATATAGTAAAAAGTAATCAACTATGCTATATAGCCCAAAAGCGAGATAAATAAAATATTTCAGCTTACTCGAAAATAAATTGCTATGATATAGTTGTGAGCCAAAGTACACAATAATCAAAAGCTGAATAGTACTAAAATAGCTCTTGTATATATTAATTAAATCTGCAGGAGTAACATAGAGTTGAAAAGTTGTTATTACAATTAAAGCCAAGCTAATATATCTAAACCCAAGCGAATAAACTATTAAATAAAGAAATATTAGGATTGTTACTAAACTTGGAATGGTGAATGTAAAATCTAAGAAATTTTGGCTATACCTAGAACCGAATAGTTCTTGACTGTAATTGTATACATAGTTGAAGAAGCTGACACTTAAAAGCAGAATACTGGTTAAATATTTTGCTCGACTCGTCTGACCCCACCTTATGAAAGTTTTTAGCTTACTCATACTTGACTATTAGGTTATAGATAATTATCACTATACTAGTCAAAATTGGTATAAAGTCTGTCTCATATTTAATGAATCAATTAAGAATATTAGATGGGTTTGGCCGTATACGATTTGGCCATCGTATGTGTATTGGTGGCATGAAGAATTTTAGTTATAAGCACTATGCAGCTATTAGCTATTATAATAACCATTTTTGCGCTAATTTGCTTATCGATTGCGCTAATACGATCTAACAGAGGCATCAAACTCTATTTGGATAGTAGAAAATATTTGTACATTTGTTTATCAGGTTTAGTGCTAATATTACTAGCTTTATTACTACCTTTAGAAGGTGTAGCTATAGTAACATTTCAAGATGTTATAATGAAAAATACTGTAAACTATTTGAATTGTGACCAGTATCCTTCGCTTTCTCAAGCAGAAAGTGTTTATCAGAAACATATAGATGTTATTCAAAAAATAAAGCAGCATGCTGATGTAGAGTTTATAGTTACTACACCTAGAGAGTACGGTGTTTTTTCAAATGAGGGATCGGTATGTAATTGTAAGGGTGAATTATATACTATGACTTGCTGCGAGAGTAAAAGACAAAAAACTCTTAAAATTATTAATAGTAAAAAGTTTTTTGGTATTCCTTATACTATTATCAATAATTAGATTCTATGTAGATTATTCTTTACTTATTAGACCTACCTCCTGAAATTGCACAAAATTCCCTACAAGTAATTCAAACAACAAAAAACCACCCTCAACATTGCTGGAGGGTGGCGTAATCATTCCTATACTTCCAATAGTAGTTAAATGTGTAGTTCTGTTTCAGTTAGCCTGAAATTAACCGTTGCTTCCATTCTTCTACTACAGTATTGGGAACTGCGTAGTAATCAATTAAAATCAATCGGCCATCATCCCATGTTTTTTTGTAAGCATCGAACTCTTCTTTACAGTGTAGTAGAGGGGCTATGAACCGAGCTCTTTCATACAATCCTACGAGCGCTTCATCGCTTTTGAGCTGAGCAGTCAGTTCTTCATAGGTATGGTCATAACCCAACCAACTTAGCTTTCTACCTACAGTACCATCAATTAAATCTTTTCCATTATCTGGAGCAAATATTCCCATTGTATTGTAGTTTCCTCAAGTACTATCAGAATACAGCATACTTTATTGATATTTTCAATACGATGCCTTTTACTAGAAGACGCAAAGCTCAACATTTTACCGAAATCTGACAAAAGAACTTAGCACCGTTCCAATGTCCCTTTTGGACATAAAAAGGACATTTTTGAGGACAAAATAATGAGGAAATAGCTCCTAAACCAAAACTAATTTCGAACTTGAAAAGTTATTTTAAAAATGGTAGTTAACAGGAGTTGTTTAGCTATATAAAGACTGTGCCAATAGTGCCTGGTCCTAACTGACAACCCATAACTATATCTAGAGGAAGAAGGTTTGTAGAAACGCCAGGAATCTTTAACTCGTTTTCTATTTTTTTAACTAATTTAGTGGCTTCTTCACATGCTCTGCCTCCGGCGTATACAACTACTAGTTCGCTCACTGGTTTTATTTGATTATACATTTTTATTTTCTTAAACAAAGAGTTTATTTTTTTGGCTGGGTTTGCAAAATATATTTTATCTTGGTCTAATTCTATCTTACCTGATTTTAACTTAAGTAAAGGCTGGACATTAAATATTTTAGCTATACCTTCATTGTTAAAGTTTACTAATTCAGCCCTCTCCATGTACTTAATATCATCTACTACAAAATAAGCTTGGATTTGAGTTTTTAGCTTTTCTAGTTGGTTTTGAATTTTGCTCCAGTTGAAGTCTTTTTCAATCGCAGCAAATATGTGATTCAACAAAATGTATAGTCCAGCACTAGTAGTTTGGGTATCTATGACTTTTATTCTTTCATCACCCTCTAACATCATTCTAGCAGCTATAGCTGATTCATAAGTCTTACTTATACCTTGCGATACGGGTAAGCAAATTACTTTGGTGGCAGTTTTAAGACCTTCTGAAAAGGCATTTTGAAAGTCATTAACACTAATTTTATAGGCTTTTGGTCTAAAGTTAGCGTCATCTTCCATTCTTGAATAGAAATTGGATGACTTTAGATCACTTTCTTTGACTTTAGTATCATCAAAAAGGTTATAAATAGGTAGTTGTAAAACCTTAACTGGATACCTGTTTATAAAGTAGGGAGGGATATCTATGCTAGAATCAGTGATTAGCAAAGTATGATATCTTTCCAAGATACTATTTTTTTCTGTATTTTTTGAGTTTTGGTTTGTGTGTAAAGAGCTAATGTGTTCACTTTGAATATGCTGTAAGTCCTCTACTTTGAAAGATTCGATATGACCAATTTCAGATATAGTCTCGTTTACATTTGCAGGCTGATTAGAGTGAATTATTAGCTTTTTTAAGGATTTATTTGAAGCAATCTGTATTGAATTTCCTAATGCTTTTAGTTTTTTTGTTAGGTCTAACTCTTTGTAATCAGGGTTTGTAACCTCAAAGACCACTTCTAAACCGTATTTAAACTTTAAACTCGTATTTTCTAGATAGCTAATAGATTGACGCCTAAAATTAGTTGTAATTATTATATCTTCGTTTTTTAAACTCGCTAGAAAGCCTGTAAATATTACTAAAATTCCTGCTCCGCCGGCATCGACTACACCTGCCGAATTTAGTTGAGTTTTTTCTAAAGCTTTTTGGGCTTGTGCAAGAGACTTTTCAATAATTTTACTGGGACTATTAAGTTTGTCGATACCTATAGTCGTAGCCTGTATAGTTTCTAAGGCGCTACCCTTTTTAGTCTTTATAAAAGATTTCTTGGCAAACTTTGCAGCATTTTTAATACAGGTTACAAGGTCTTTTGGAGTCAGATGTTCTCCGTTTATATCTTTGCAAAAGCCATTTAAATACTGAGCTAGTAAGATACCTGAACTTCCTTTGGAATCTTTGAATGCAGTTTCAGCGATTAGGTTAGCTACACCTTTGAGATCTATTTTGTCATAATTTTCTAGCTCATACTTTATACTACTAAAGGTTAATAGCATATTCGAACCTGTATCTCCATCTGCTATAGGGAAGGTATTTATGCTATTTAGATCTTGTTTTTTCTCACGCAGCAGAGCTTCAGCCCTGATAAACATGTTAATAAACTGATCAGTAGAAATGGTAGGTGTTGGCATAAATTTAAGTCAAAAAGAAAGCAGTTTTAAGTAACTGTCAAAGTGGTTTAGGAGCTTATGGAAAATTTAACATTGCCCTGAAAATAAATATAGGATATTCTTTAGTTAATTGAAATTGAAATTTTTTAACTTACTTGTCATATGCTTTTACCCAAAACTTTTATCTTTCTAAAAAATCTTAGTAAGAATAACAACAAAGAGTGGTTTGAGAAAAATCGTAGTGATTATGAAGAAATTCGAGAAAATCTGAAAAAAAATGCTCAAAAGCTAATCAATGGGCTGGAAATGTTTGATGAACAGATTCGTTATAAAGGATTACAACCCAAGAACTGCTTGTTTAGGATTAATAGAGATGTAAGGTTTAGTAATAATAAGTCACCCTACAAAACTAATATGGCTTTACACTTTGATTTAGGGTCTAAAGCTGTTTCCAGTAGTACTTATTATATTCATATTTCACCTGAAGATTCTTTCGTGGGAGGGGGTATTTATATGCCGATGCCGCCAGAGTTATACAAAATCAGAATAGCTATTAGTCAAAAATATAAGCAATTCCAAAGCATAATTAATTCTAAACAGTTTATTAAGTATTTTCCCAACGGAATTAGTACTCATGACTCCCTAAAGACTGTACCTAGAGGGTTTAAAGAAAATAACCCAGCTATTGAGTATCTACGAATGAAAGGCTATACAGCTCTTTGTCCTTTGACTAACGATGAATTAACAAATGATGACTGCTTTGGTAAAATACTTGAACACTTTAAAGCACTGTACCCATTAAATAAATTCTTAAACGAGGCGGTAGTAGCAGAAGTCTAAACTGTGTTAGGACTATTAGCTATAGCGTTTCTCCGTTATGTTGTATTTAGCGATTTTCTTCTTACCATTTACCAAGCACTCTGCAATTTGTCTGGCAAGATAATATGCCATATTGACAGGTACGGCGTTTCCTACCATCTTGTATCCGTCTGCTAATTTCTCATAAATAAGCTTATAATTATCTGGAAACGTTTGAATTCGCAGACATTCTCTAATAGTTAGTCTACGATAAAGGTTAATAAACTCAGGGGCAAATTCAAACTTGTTTTCATCGATTTTAATCATTTTTGGAGCATTAGGGTGTATTGGAGCGTGCCTACCACCTGCTTGAATGGTAAAAGACGGCTCATGCCAAGACCTTACACGATTTCTGGACATATACATACTAGAGAAACCCCCAATTAAATATTCATGATTTGTGACAACTTGCTTTTTATTACTATAGTTCTTTGGATTAGCGGGTACTGCACTATTAGCTAGATCGGCTATAGAACTTAATAAAGTAAGCTTAGGAAAGACAGCTTCAGGGAAGCTAAAGTTTACACCTAAGTCTTTACGAAAACCCACAATTATTACCCTTTTGCGATCTTGAGCTACACAGTAATCATTTGCATTTAATAGTTCGTAATGTACATCATAACCTAATTGATGAAAACTATTTATAATTTCTTGAAATGAGTGTCTATGCTTTTTGGATAAAATGCCAGAAACATTTTCAGCAAGAAAAAACTTAGGCTTTTTTGATCTTAAAACTCTAATATATTCCCAAAATAACTTTCCACGCTCATCTTTTTCACCTAAACCTTTGCCAGCCTCACTCCAGCTTTGGCACGGAGGTCCTCCTATAATGCCGTCAATCTCAGGGATTTCTTCTGCACTTACGTTTAATATACTTCTTGTATCTAGTGATGTTGTAGGGAAATTATATTTTAAGGTGCTGATAATTGTTTTGTCGTTTTCGTTACTCCAAATAGTTTTAAATCCAGCTTTTTTGAAACCTAAATCTAACCCTCCACACCCAGTAAATAAAGAAGCAATTTTGAATATCTTCATATGCTATAAGATATCATTTTTGCTTTGATAAACTTAGCTGGATTGTTTGGATTTTGAACCTCAACGTTTTTTAGATATGCCTTACTGTTTTCTAGTCTTAGCTTATCATTTTCTGGGAAAGACTCATACTTTTCTAGAGGTATTAAAGCTGTAAGATTAAATAAACTTTCTGATTTTGGTAAAATAATATTAGAAAAAACTGTTGCTGGGTTTTTTATTCCCCACATACCTCTGAATCTCAGATAAGTTATACCTAGAGGATCGACTTTATTTATTTTAGCTAATTCATTCGTTTCTGTAAGCTCTATATCTTTTATCTGCTCAATTCCATATATAATTTTGTTAGCTGCTTTTTCATATGTGTCTTTGTTAGCAGCATAGAGCGATCCATAGACAAACCATAAGTTTTTTAGGTTGTTGTTTTTTACGTTTCCTACAGCATATAGAATATCTTTCTCCTTCCAGCCGCCAAATTCCTCCTCACAGTTTCTGCAGCTATTTGTAATTTTAGTATCACTTGCGTACAATTTATCTTTTGGATACGAGCTATTTAGAGCAAGGTTGCTAGTTGCTACTTCAATTTTTTTTATTTCTATAGCATCGCCTTTTTTCAGTATAAAATCAGGAGGATTGTTAGTATTTCCTATATAGGAGAAGTACTTGGAGTACTGTTTTTCTAGATTATCACCCTTTTCCTGCTTTATAGTGTTGGCAAAGCAGTCCTTTATATACGTTTCTAGTGCGTCTCCTGTAGAGTTAGCTCTATTTTTATTGGTATATATATTTTTGATTTCTACTATTGGATTATCTATTATATTGGCAATAGCGATTAAAATATTAGTACTTATAAGAGAGATGTTACTTTATATCTGAATACAAGAAACTTGTTTAGGCAAATAAATTGACAAAACCACTCTTGGAACCTAAACTAACAATTATGGCGTATGTACCAGATACAGTAGGAGAACTAAAAAAGTTTAATTTTATAGGAGCTAGTGGCAAGAATATATGGTCTTTCTTTGTGTCTTTATCTTGGTTAGTCCTCATCGGTTTATTTTTGCTTAAGCTTTTTGTTTATCAACAAGTAACTGTTATTGGTGAAAGTATGGAACCAAGCTATCAAACTGATCAGCTTTTGCTTGTAGATCAAGTTAATAAGAATTTTAAAAGGGGTCAGGTAGTAGCTGTTTATGAAGATAAAGAAGTAGCTAAAACGGCTGATTATTGGACTAGGTTTAAGACAAGATTTTTTCTGAAAAGGGTAATTGGTCTGCCAGGAGAAGAAATCCAGATGGTTGGTGATAAGGTGATTATATATAACGAGGAGTTTCCTGAAGGAAAGGTTTTGGACGAGGATTATGTTTCTAAAGAAGTCAAAAGCCAAGAAGAGATACTACGTTATTACTTTCCTAGGACTAAGATTCAGGATAATGATTATTTTGTCATGGGTGACAATCGTCTAAATTCTCTTGACTCTAGAGAGAGAGGTACTTTTCCTGACTATGCACTTTTTGGACAAGAGACCCTGAGGTTTTGGCCATTAAGAGATGCAACCTTGTTTTCTTTACCTGAGTACAGTTATTCGGATATTGACGAAGAGTTAAAAGCTAAAATAGAATACTTGGAGATTACCCAAAATAACTAGGTGTAATATCTATGTAAGTTTAGCTCATGAAAGCCTTAATTATCGATACCTCCTATCTAATATATAGATCCTTTTTTGCCTATCCACACTTGACTGCGAAAGGTGTATATACTGGAGCTTTCTTCGGTTTTGCAAAAACAATTCTGACATTAATTCAGCAGTATAAGCCTGATGAGCTTGTATTTGCGAATGATACTACAGCTCCCACATGGAGACACGATGTACTAGCTGACTACAAAGGTAATCGACCTGAGATCCAAGAAGAAATGGTGCAGCAGATACCTCTTATAAAAAACTGGATTAAGGATATAACTCCAAATATTTTTAGCCAAGATGGTTTTGAGGCGGATGATTTTATTTATACTGTTAGTAGTCAGATAGCTGCTGGTAACAACCCTAATGACCAAATTCTTATCTTCTCTTCAGATAAGGATCTATATCAGATATTAGTCGAGCCACAAGTATTTTTTTTGCAGACTAAAACTAGTAAAGATGGTTGGAAATTGTTTGGACAAGCTGAATTTATAGAAAAATATGGTCTAGATCCTAAGCAGTGGTTGGATTATAAAGCTCTTACTGGTGATCCTTCTGACAATCTAAAGGGGGTGTCAGGAATAGGTCCGAAAACAGCCACTAGAATCCTGCAAGAAGTTGGTTGTCTATACAATTTATTTGATACATTGGGTTGGGATAACGATAACCTACTTTCAATATCTATCTTGCAAAATAATGCTAGAGACTTTGTAGAAAACAGTAAAAATGAAAGCCTGATTAATAAAATTAAATCTCATAAAGATATCTTATTGCAAACATACTATTTGGCAACTTTGCAAAGTGTGCCTGGTACTAGCTTAAAAAAAACTGGCTTTGATCTAACAAAAGGTATCTCTAGTTTTTATGAATTTGGCTTTAAATCTTTGATAAATTCTACCACTAAGCTTGCTGTTGAAGACGCTGGATCTGAAGCTTTATTTTAGGTGTTACTATACTCTAGAGCTTGACCTAATCAGCTTTAAGTGTAACAAATTTAATTGTCATCCTCATTGTTTGGGGGTGCGTTTCCTAAAATGATCTCGGAGATAACGATGACTAGATTCAGTCTTAACGAAATAATTGACTATAACTTTTTCTCAAACAACAAGCTCAAGCTGACCAGGCTCAGAAGCTTTAAAAACCAGATGGAATGCATGAGTTACGAA
>JBCDGH010000027.1:0-17087 GCA_038751365.1 Patescibacteria group bacterium
AAAAATTATGAGTTGGCACTATTGGTAATCTTAATCCGTGTTTAACTACTCTAAAATCAATCATATCTTTACGAAGTAAATAATTTAAGCTGCATTGATCACTCCAAGTTTTCTTATATTTTGTATTTAAAGTGAAGAATTTTTTATTTCTAAAATCAAAATGTACTTGCTTCCACGTATCTAAAATCTTGGCAAATTTAACACCATCAAAAATTATTTGACCAGCGTTGATCGGATGTTTGTACCAATTATTCCAAAACATCTTAAAATCAAAAAAAGGTGTATTAATAATACCGGTATCTATATAATGATCAGCTTGTTCAAAACAAGTAAGTCCTACCTTAGAATTAAAAAGAGGTTCTAAATTTTTAACAACCAAGACATCCGTATCCAAAAATATAATATTTGAATAACCTCTAAAATTAAAGTAGTCGTTACATCTAAATCTTAATTCAAACCAATCCTTAAATTCTGCAAAATCTAGTACGACATTTATTATAGCTGAATTATTTATTTTTTTATCAGAAAATACTAAAATATCACCTTCAAAATTAGCTATTTCTCTGAGTGATTTGATTGATAAATTAAGATTTTGATAATAAACCTCTTCACCAAAGAGGGTATAATATACTATATCTTTAGTCATCATAATTATTTTTATCACGAATTAAAAGTTTATTAAAATAGTTTGCCTTGTAAGTCGGTATATATTCAAAAGCAGGAAAACTTGTTTTGGTATGTGTTTGTGAAAATAATTCATGAGATAAGCTGGATTTGCAAACTTTTATACCCCGGAAACACTTTATTCTTTTCAAAAGTACGCTTTAAGATTTTGAAATCGCTTTCTAACTCGATAAACATTTCTAAAACACTTCTTATCTCTTTATGAGCCAGAGCAAAACCTAAGCAAAAGTGAGGACCGCCGCCAAACCAGCTATGCTTAACCTGAGGTACAATTTTCCTTGTGATATCAAACTTTCTTGGTTGATCAAAATACTTTTTACTTTTGAGCATGTTGTAATTAACAATCAGAGCTCTATTGGGAGATTCAAATTTATAACCTTCTATCTCAGCATTTTTAGAAACTGAACGTAGCACCACGCTGGAGGGGGTCACAAATCTGAGTCCTTCATCCATTGTTTGAGTTATTAGTTCTGGTTGTTTCCTCAAAAGACTAAGTTGGTTTGAGTCTACTAAAAGTGCCATTATCCTAGGTATAGCAAAAGAAACTAATTCGGTTCCACCGACCAAAATTACTGTCAGAAGACCCTTAACTTCTTCAAAAGTAAAACCTAGATCTTTTAGTCTTTGAGTAACCGAGCCGTCTCTTTGTTTTTTGTTAAAACTACTCTTAGCGTATTTGGCAATCTGTTCAGCCAGTAACTTAGCTTCATCAACCTCTTGATCAGATAATTTCTTTTTTCCAAGACCCGCGTAAGATGTGAATTTACCTACTATTTCAAATAAGTTAATACTATCCTGATCATTCTCAAGATTAGCACCGATCATACCACAAGCCATTCTACTAGCAAGTATTTTCGATACTTTCGCCAGATCAACCACGTCACCGTTATGTAAATAACTCTTTATTTCTTGTAGGTAACTACTCGCTGATAAATCAAAAACTTCTTGAATAAACTTTGGTGTAAAAAGCTCTCGCAGTTTGGTTTTCCATTCCTTATGTTTAATACTATCCATGTTAATTAAGGCAAAATCACCTAGTACTTGAGTGATTAAACACCCTACACTACCGATATCATGAGAGTTAAAACATTCAGGATTATTCAAAACTTGCTTGCCTATATCAGGGTCATTAATAAAATACCCTATACCAGGCAATTTTACTACTTTTCCTAGGCGACCGACAAGTTCGATAATCAAAAACGGTATCGGTCTATTCTTAAAGTAAATAAGAAACTCATTCCATTGGGCTTTATTCATTCTCTTGGTTAACTACATTTAAAAATTCTGCAGCGGTATAAACATTTTTGAACTTCGACAAATCTATTTCTAGATTTAAAATAGCTAAAGTTTCCCCTAAATCAATCGAATCTTTGATATATTCTCTTAGATCGCTATTTATGTCTAAAGCTATTGAGGTTTCTGACAGTTCAGATAGAGCCTTTTCTAAATTTTGGAGAGAAATCACCATACACGTATTTTACAGCAAATGAATAAACATAGTCTTTTATGACAAAATTATAGGTTTTTAGCAAGTTATTATCCCTCGCAAATACCCACTCATTTTCTTTAGCAACAATATCTAAGTTGTAATCTAAAAACTTGAAGCTACTTTGATCGATTTTCATACAAGCTTCTTTAGCACACCACATTTTATAAAAATCATGAGTACTACTAAGATCAAGTTTTGCAAGCTCAATTTCTTTTGCTGATGAGATATTACTCAAAGTAATTTTCCTACTTTTACAAAACTCAATATCTACTCCAACTGGACTACTACCAACTACCACAATACCTCTATCTCTTGTGTAAGACCTGCTACAATAGCCAACATTATCCTCAGGAAAGAAGTACTTGGTGCGTAATTTTTGCAACACTTTATTGGCAGTTGCTTGTCGACATGAAGCTAGACCTATTTGAAAGAAAGAGTAGTAAAATAATGACTTCACATCTTGTTGTCTAAGCTTTATTTTTGTGCCATGATTATGTTGACTAACTAATTTTACCAAAAGTATTATAAATTATATGAATCGTATTAAAACTTTTAATCAATTTCTTCAAAAAATCAAGGATTATAGAAATAAAACTGCTTTAGTTAGATTAAGAGATAACACAGAAATTAGCTACCAAAATCTAATTTCAGAAATAGAAAATCTAAGCTATTACATAAACTCTCAGATAGAGTTGGGAGATAGAGTGATTATAAATCAACAAACTGATATTGATTGGGTCAAAAGTTTTTTTGCGATAATTCTAGCTGGGGGTATAGCGGTCTCGATAGATTCTAGAGTTTCAGATAATATGTTCCAAGATATTTTAGAATTAACTAGCCCATCACTCATACTAAACAAGCCTAATAAGTCAGTTAGTGGGCATTATAGACAGTTTACCTTAACAGATCTAGAAAGTCAGAAATATCCGAAAGTAAATCTGCCAGAACCAAACCCTGACTTCCCATGCGAAATTATTTTCACTTCAGGTACCTGGGCAAAACCTAAAGGTGTCACTTTAAGCCAAGCTAATCTACTTAGTAATTTAGATGCAATAATAAATTACCTGTATACACCCAAACAAGACGAGAGGTTTTTATCCATATTGCCTTTAGCCCATATTTATGAGCAAACAATTGGTCTGCTAGTACCTCTGTACGCAAAATGTACTATTTACTATTTAGATCAAATAACTCCTGTAGGTTTTAGAAAAGCTCTCGCTAAGTCCAAACCTCATTATCTAGTTGCTGTACCAAGAGTTTTACAGTTGATTCAAAATTCCTTGTTTAAACAAGCACCTTGATTCTTAACACCGAAAAGAATACGATTGATTTCTAAATTATCAAGGATAGGACCTATGTTTATAAGAAAAAAAGTTTTTGCTAAAGCTCATAGGGTCTGGGGAGGTAACTTGCACACATTGATTGTAGGAGGTGCGCCATTAGACCTAAATTTGGATAAATTCTTCCAAGGTGCTGGTTTAAAGATTTTTGTCGGATACGGTATGAGCGAAACCTCTCCTTTAATTAGCGGATCCTTAAACCACGATAGAATAAAGGGTGAAGTAGGTAGACCAATGAAAAATATCCAAGTAAAATTAAACGCTGAGTCAGAAATACTAGTAAAAGGTCAGAGTGTTTTTTTAGGGTATTGGCCAAACTTAGATCAGTCCAAAGAAGATTTTTTTAATACCCAAGATATAGGAGAGTTTACTAAAAACAGTAATCTAGTTTTGAGAGGTAGGACAAAGAATTTATTTGTCTACACATCAGGAGATAAAATCTTTGCTGAAGATATAGAGTATATCGCAAAGAAAATAGAGGGTTTAGACGAAGTTTGCGTAGTCAACACGTCTAATAGTAAGACACCTCAGCTAAATTTAATTTATACAGGTTTAGATATTGAGAAAAAAGAAATACTAGAATATTTGTGTAATAGACTTCCTTTTTTTGTAAGTATACATAATATACAAAAATACTTTGAAGAAAAATTACCAAGAACACACACCTTAAAATTTAATAGAAAAATTTTATTAGAGTGGTCACAGCAACAATCTAACTAGAAACGCACTAACTAACAAACCCAAGATTTCGTACCACCTTATAAAATAGGCTAGATAACTGTGAATAAAAATAGCTAATTGAGGTTAGACCTATAAACAAACTAATGAAAGGTAAGCACTTTTGATAAGTTACAAACTCATATAAGCTAAGGTTTTTAGCAAAAATCATTAGTCCAGCATGCAAGAAACCCAATATCAAACCTAACATACCAAACTTTTTACGGGTAGATTGATTTATGTTTGTTGGGAAAATTGCCACTAAATATGTGATTGAAGCTATTACTGCTATAACGATTGCTGCAGACGCCATGAAGGAAAAGTATATGTAGTTATTCTTTAGGTCAAGCTATTGCTATTACCTTAGAACCTGTTAGCTTTTTTAACCGCGCTCTTGATTTGCTTAATTGCAGTATGCGTCTGAACCCATTTGAGCCAATCTGTATTTGGCTTCTTTCTTTTGTCTGTTATGATCTCTACTACTGATCCCGTAGGTAATTGATGATTAAGTTTCACTACTTCTCCATCTACCTTAGCCATAGCCGCGTGTAGACCTACCTGCTCATGAATCTTGAAAGCAAAATCTAGAGCGGTAGCTCCTTTAGGTAAATTAATAACATCATTCTTAGGCGTCATCACAAAAATTCTATCATTAAATAGATCTAGTTTGACATGCTTCAGATAATCTTCCTCGCTCATTTTTTCTTTACCAAGGTCTACTAGCTCGCTGATCCATTTCAAATTTTCTTTATCCAAAAATTGATCCTGCCCATGCTTACCACCATCTTTATACGACCAGTGCGAAGCTACCCCATATTCAGCATAATCATGCATTTCTTCAGTTCGTATCTGAAACTCAAAAGTCATATTTAGTTGTGGGTCTTTGACTACTGTATGAATACTTTGGTAACCATTTACTTTCGGTCTAGCAATATAGTCTTTTACTCTTTTTTCGACAGGCTCATAATTATTGTGTAATAAAGCTAGAATTTGATAGCACTGATCAACACTTTCAGTCACTATTCTCAAGGCTACAAGATCATATACTTGATCAATACTTCTCCCTTTAAAATTTAGTTTTTTAAATACCGAAAAGTATTTTTTAGGTCTGCCCATAATTTTGATATAAGGCATATTATTTGCTCTTAAAATTTTCTCAGTTTTTTTAAGAATTTTCTCTGACTGTTTTTGCCTTTTTCTAATTTCTAAATCAGAAATGGATAAGATTTGTTTGTACTCATCTGGGTATACGTATGGAAAAGCAGCGTCCTCAATCTTACCTCTAAAAAAATTAATTCCCAGCTTTTCAGCTATTGGAGCATAAATCTCCAGACTCTCTAAAGCAATTCTTTTTTGTTTTTCTGGCTGGACATGCTTTAGTGTTTTTAGATTGTGCAGTCTATCTGCTAGTTTAATGAAAATGACTCTAAGATCTTTACTCATTGCCACAAACATTCTTCGCAAATTCTCTGCATACCTATCTTCTCCCTTATATTTGATTACACTAAGTTTGGTGATCCCTTCAACCAAGAATACTATCTCCGAACTAAAGTCTTTGCTTAGATCTTTAAGCGTGACTTGAGTATCTTCAGGCACATCGTGCAATAAACAAGCAGCTAAAGTATCTTTGTCTAGTTTAATTTTAGCCAGAGTAATACAAGCTGCTACTGGATGTATAATATAGTACTCACCACTTTTACGTCTCATTTCACCATGAGCTAACACCATTTCAGTAAAGGCAAGGTCTACTATCTCTTGGTCTTTGACGGATAAATACTGGATTTCTTGATTTAGTAGTGATAATAACTGGGAGCTAGCAAGTTCCAAATTATCTCTATCAATATTATTAATACTTAGCTTTTGGGGAACTATTTGTTTAATAAAATTAGATATTTGGTCGGTAAGTAGCATACCCAAGGTGTATGGCAAAGATAATTAGTTAGAGCCGATGTTTTGTAAAGCAAATAAAAAAACTCTAAGACAAAAATCATCTCAGAGCAAGAAAAAATATGAAAAAGTGAAAGAAGTTTATCGCATCTGCTCCAAGACAAAGAGTACTGCTTCCAAGTAATCTTTAATATTATTTTCCTTTGAAAGCATTGCCATTTCCTGAATAGTTGTAGGAAGATATTTGACAGCCTTAATATAACCTTCAGATTCTATTCGCTTTCGAATATCTAAAATTGGAGTTTTTTTAAATCCTTTCGATTCATCTATTAGCTTAAGAAGCTTAGGCATTTTCAAGCCTTCCCCTTCAATTTTACATTTCTCATAGATATAACTTAACCTCCTCCTTATATTCTCATTGCTAGTGTTGCAATGCATGGATATTTCATTTTGGTCACAACGACCGTTCGAGATTAAGAAGAGTACAACCTCTGTCTCGCTTTTGGAAAAAGTACAATCGACGCGTTTTTCTAATTTAGCAAGGACTTTTTTATTGTCCATTATGCTTACCCTTATACAATTAGCATTTTATCTAAGCACACAAAAGCATATTTATCAAGCAAAACCAAGTTCTCACTAAATCCTAGTTTTCTTCATTATATAATATTTATTCACATTACCCTCTTTACCATCTGCTTGATAACTAGTTACAAGTTCTAAATTCAAACTACTAGTCAAATTTAAGACTTCTTCTTCTGTATAATAGTGAGAAAATATATAAGCCACTTTACCTTTATGCCAGTCGAGGATATTATCACCAATTTCAAATTCCTTAAGGTCAAAATTATACTTCGTTGCTATATCTTTAACTTGCTTACTTTCCCTAGATAAAACCCTTCGACTGAGCCTAGGCACATCGAGATATTGCCAAGTAGTAAAAACTAGTAGTCCACTTAAAGCTAGACAATTAGCAGCTCTACTAAGTAATTGCCTTCGAAAATTTCTATCAGGAATATGGTGCATCACTCCAAACAAGCATACTAAATTATACTGACTTTTAACTATCTTAGTGTTTACATCCCACTCATCGAACAAGATATCACTCTTGATAAACTCTGCTTTAACTTGAGATAAATGTTCTAGTCTAGCATTGGCTTTCTCTAGCAAAAAATCAGATAAATCTAAACCAATATACTTACTAATATCAAAGTTATTATCATTCAAGTAATCTAAAAACCTACCATTTCCACATCCTAGCTCTAATACCTGCAAGCCTTCATCTGTTTTTGGCTGTAAAGAATTTAGAATAACTCGTAGCCTTTCCCAGCCATTCCAAGGATTACTTCTACTTTGATTAAAATGCTGACCTATATTTTCGTAAAAGTCATTATTGAGCTTATTCAGCTTGCTTACAGTTTCTGGTGACATGCTAAATTTAAAATAATATACTAGTTTACAGTTCTAACTTTCACAACTAATAAATTAGTTATAAGTATAGTTTGCGTGAGTTAGCACTGGGCTGGGTATAGCTTACAGAATCACCCAAATTTAGATGATATAGTATATACCTGTCTATTCTAAGTCTTTCAAAATCTCCGTAACTGATACATTTAAAGCCTTAGCTAGAGAGATTACCCAGATTAGAGAAGGATTCATTTTTCCTGATTCGATTTTGGAGATATAAGATAAAGTCAACTTGGTAGCAAAAGCTAGCTGTAATTGAGTTAAACCAGCTTTCTTCCTTAACTCGGCAACATTAGCCCCAAACCTCTCTAGCTGATCTTCATATAGCTTTTTTACTTTTTTATCTTGTTTAGGCATTGTGACTATAAAAAGATATCAAAACTAGTTATAGTCTATCTTTACTATTACTAGCAGTCTTATATACTTAGTAGATAGCTTTAAACAAAGACGGTTGTATTTTTTTTAATTACGCTACAAATTGCTTTTTTTTGGATAAAGCGCGACCAGCACAATGATTAAAAGAAATAGTAAAACTGGCAAGACCAAATTACTACCCCCTGTCCTAATAGACGAGTTAGGAACTTTCATATCAATATTAGGTGTACTTGTAGTGATTTCTGAATTCTGACTCTCTTTGTTGTTATCACCTTTATTATCCTCGGCTACAGTTAGAGACCTAGTGTAGATCAAGCCAATGACATTCTCCTTACCTTCAGGATCTTTTACTCTCAGACTAATTTTGTTAGCACCTACTTTGAGAACCACATTTTGAGCAAATTTACCTTCGTTGTCTAAGTTTACTTCTTGGTCATTTATAGTTACCTCATTACTAGCATCTGTCTGCCCTTCAATTACTACTGAATTGTTATTTGTAATGAAATTATCTCTAGGTAATAACTCTCTTATCTCTGGAAGATCAGCACTGGCTAGCTTAGAATCAGTTTCAATTTGCTGGCTATTTTCTAAAGAAAGGCTGTCAGATTCTATTGTTTGTGTGCTTGTCGTGCTGAATATAGAGCCCCAATTGCTAACTGTCCAAAATAAAGTATAACCAACTAATCCAATAATAATTACCCCTGCTATTAACCTTGCTACATTATTCATATTCGATTTTATTCAATTAATACTTCCATTAGCACATAAACGAAAATAATGCAACATAAATATTTTCCATAGCCTTGCAAAGAAGTTAACTTTATAATCAACTTTGCTTAGAGTCGTAAACACCCTCATGCTGATTGCTATAAATTTATCCAAAATATGGAACGACAGACCCAAATAAAACAAAAAAATTATGAGTTCGATTATACTAAATATCGCTCAATTTTAATTCCCCTACTACAAGAGATAGACAAGCAAGATAATCTAGATAGCAAAAAACTAGTCAAAATTTTAGCTAAATATCCCAAGGATGGAAACAAAGTTTTTTCTAAATATCAATTAGTCGTAGCTTATAAAGCACTTCTCAAAGAAGAGGATCAAAGTATAGTTCATAATTCTGATCTACTACAAAAGATTCAAATGAAACCAGTCAGAAGTATTTCAGGTGTTACTCCTGTAACCATACTCACCAAACCTTTTCCCTGCCCTGGCAAATGTATTTTTTGTCCAAACGACGTTCGAATGCCCAAAAGCTATCTAAGCGACGAACCTGGAGCTCAAAGAGCTGAGAGAAACGCCTTCGATCCATATTTACAAACCTTCGACCGCTTACAAGCATTATATAATATCGGCCACAACACTGATAAAATAGAAATTATTATCTTAGGTGGTACCTGGTCATTTTACCCAGAAAAATATCAGATTTGGTTTATAAAGCGTTGTTTTGAAGCAATGAATGACTTCGGTGATGGTGTAAATATGAATTTTTTGGAATTAAACGCAAAAATATCAGACCAGAATCATAGATCTAAAACTAAAAACACAGAAATAATTAGAAATACCTCAGCTAAGTCATATAATAGCCTAATTACCCAACAAATCAAGGAAAAGGTTAAAAAAATACCTAACGACATCGAGTCTGCTAGCTGGCAAGAATTATTTATGGAGCACAGACGTAATGAAACTGCGAGTAGCCGCTGTGTTGGCTTGGTAATAGAAACTAGACCTGACAATATATCACCTGAGGAGGTAATCAGAATAAGAAAACTAGGTTGCACTAAGACACAAATAGGATTTCAAAGCCTAAACGACAAGGTACTTGAATTAAACCATCGTGGACACAATGTCAAAGCTACTGAAGAGGCAGTAAAACTACTGAGATGGTCTGGTTTCAAAATTCATGCTCACTGGATGGCAAATTTATACGGTTCTAATCCTGACAGAGACATAGCTGATTACCAAAGAATGTTTACTAGCCCTCGCTTCCGACCGGATGAACTTAAGGTTTACCCATGCTCGCTCATCGAAACTGCAGAACTAATGGATTACTACAATAAAGGTTTATGGAAGCCGTATGAATACACTAAATTGTTGCGAGTAGTTACTGAAGTAATAAAAAGTACACCTGAGTATTGCCGACTAACCAGAGTAATTAGAGACATTCCAGGAACTGACATAGTCTCAGGCAACAAAATAACCAACTTCAGACAAATTGCTGAACAGGAACTAGATAAACAAAAAGTAGTCCGAAAAGAAATTAGATCTAGAGAAGTCAAAAACTTGAAAGTAAGTAAAGAAGATTTACAACTAATAACACTTGCTTATAAAAACTGCATCGGTACTGAGCTATTTCTACAATACGTTACTGAAAGTAATAAAATTGCTGGTTTTTTGAGATTAGCTTTGCCTAATTTTACCCTCCCTAGTAATTTAGATATGACTTATATAACCCCTAAAGAGTTTACTAACTCTGCTAAAGTGACAAAGTATGAACACCCCTTTATTGAGGAGCTATCAAATAGTGCTATCATCAGAGAAATACACATTTATGGTAGAGCAGCTAATTTAGGAGAGAAAACTACTGATAAAACTCAGCACCTAGGACTCGGTTCTAAATTAATTCAAGTTGCTAAACAAATCTCTAGCGATACTGGCTATTTAAAAATGTCAGTAATTTCAGCAGTAGGTACTAGAGTATACTATCGAAAAAAAGGCTTTACGGACGGTGAATTGTATCAGTTTATGAATCTTGATTGAGTTTGATAATCTCTTGGCAACCGCGCTTTTTTAGAGCTATCCAGCGTTTTTCTTGATTACGCGAATAGTCATAATCTATCAGAAAACGCTTATTATGTTTTTTAAGGTCTGGAATAATTTTTAGGTAAATTTTTGTTAGATCAGCTTCTGTAAAGGGCATTATGCCGACCAAATTACCACCCTGAGTTAGGTCAGGGTACAAATTCCAATTAGACAGAAACTCATGCATTGTAGCATCGCCCCAACCAAAACCAATTCCGTGTGCCTCCTTACCGAATAGTTCCATCAAATTATCATACCTTCCACCACCAAACAGCGCTCTAGGATTTTTGGGATTTTCGTCAAAAGCTTCAAAAACTAAGCCTGTATAATAGGCTATACCTCTAATAATACAGGGGTTTAATTCGTAAGTTGCTTCAGGCTGAATCTCATTAATATGCTTTAAGACTAGATTTAATTCATCAAAGCTCTTGGCTATTTCTAGATAACTATCCCAACTCTGCCCTGCCCTCTGAGCTAAATCGACAATAACTTGAATTTGAGACTTATCAGAAATACCAGCTATAGTTTCATCTGTTGGATTTTCTAGTTCTCTAATATTTTCAGCCAGAGTTTTTTTGAACCAGTCGTCGTAAACTGTGTAAATCAAGACTCTATAATCTCCTAATTGATGCCTTACAATCCATTGATCAAGAAGTTGGCGATGATTATACATTACTTTATAATGTTGCTTGTTTGCTCCAAAAGACTTGAATAACTCACCAACCAAATTAAGTAATTCTAACTCTACTGCTCCAGCTTGCTGTCCTATGATATCTACATTTAGCTGCCAATGCTCTCTAAATCTTCCTTTTTGAGGCTGCTCGTAACGAAAGCAATTCGGAATAGAAAACCATCTCAACGGGAACTTCAATTCTCTATATCTGTGAGCAACCAGCCTAGCTAAAGAAGGAGTTTGCTCTGGTCTGAGAGCTACAAATCTATTACCTTTATCAGTAAAATTATATAACTGCTTACCGCCTAACTCCTGACCTGATTTAGCGATATACAAATCAGCATTTTCTAATAAAGAAGTTTCGTATTCTAAGAATCCATTTCGCTTTAAAACCCGCCTCCAAACCTGAAAAATATAGTTGCGTTTAGCTAAATCTTCAGGATAGAAATCTCTCGTACCTTTGTAAGGTTGAGTTGGGAAAACAGTAGGTTTCATAGTCTAAATAAGTCTTACTTTCGTATTAATTGTCAAAGTTAAAGACTATATACTGCGAAGAAGCACAATTTATTGACATAGTACTTTAGGTATGCAATTTTAGGTTATACCTGTCCCCATGTTAACTTACACAAACTTTCACCTAAACTAAGTTTATAAATAAATTATCTACTAAAAGTTATTATTTGTGAAAGTTGGAAGTATAACTGGTATAACAGTAAAAACATTTATGGCTATTTTAGACATAGTTACTTACCCCAACTCTATTCTTGACTCAGAAGCCAAAAAGGTAGACTTTCCTTTAGATCAAGAGACTAAAGATTTGATAAAAAATATGTGGAATACCGTGAAAGATCAGGGCATAGGTTTGGCAGCACCGCAAGTTGGAGTTAACAAACAGATTTGTATTATCCATCTTGATCCAGAGTTATCTGATAAACATACTAAAGATTTAGACTTTGTTATGATTAACCCTCGAATTACCTTTTACAGTCAGCTTGAACAGCAAATGATCGAAGGGTGCCTGAGTTTTCCAGAGCAGTATTACGAAATATGGAGACCTGCTAACATTGTAGTAGAATACCTAGACGAAAAAGGTAAGAAAAAAACTTTAAAAGCGAAAGACTGGTTATCTAGGGTTATTCAGCATGAAGTAGATCATCTCAACGGAAAATTATTCATTAATATGGGTGGTAACAAAATCACTCAGCAAGATATTAGAAATAAAAAAGTAGTTGATTAATATGTCTAGCAAACATCTTGTAGATCCTGAAACAAATTTAACCTCCAGACAGAGAAATTTATTATTTGCAATTATTAAAGAATATTGCGAATTTGGAACTAGCGTGGGCTCCAAAGAATTAAAAGAAAAATATGGTTTTAACTTCTCGCCAGCCACTGTCCGAAGTGAAATGTCTAGGCTAAGAGAAAATGGCTACCTATACCAACCCTTTACTAATGCTAGCTCTCAACCTACAGAAATAGCCTTCAAACTGTTCATTAATCAGCTAATTGTCGGTTTACAAATAACTAGTAGACAGCAAAAAGAGCTTAAGAAACAAATTTTTGAAATGGAAGAGAAGCAAGCAAATATGCATAAAGAAATTAGTAGATTGCTAGCTTTTCAGACTGGAGCAGTAGGTTTTTCGGTAGACAAGCACAGAGAAAATATTACTGGTATAGGTAATTTGCTGAATTCACCCAGCGAAGGCAAAGTTTCGGATATTATTGACTTTTTGGATAACCTAGACACTCATAAACAATATTTACTTGAAAGTAAAGGTAGCCAAACAGAGCTATTAAATAGTATTGTGACCAAGGAGCAAAGCAAACAGCTAACTACTATTTTTGGTAGTGAGAGCACTGTACTTCCTTTAGGTCAAGGCTATGCCATGGTAGCAACAGAAGTGGTTTTAGATCAAGAGAAAACAGTAGTGGGCTTGATAACGCCAGTACATGTCTTAGCTAGAAAAAAAAACCTAGAGCTAGTACAGACTATTTCTAAGGTTCTCGGAGAAAAACAAGATAAGAATAAAAACCAAGGTAATAAATAAAACAGTTGTTTAGTAGTTTAAATTGTAGCAAACCAGCCACCGAGAGGCTCCGCAAAACCACTTACATTGACTCTACCCAGGTTCATTTTATTGAGTAGATTTATATCAGGACCTCCACCTACTTTTAAAGCCATAGTATAACCTACTGATTTGGCTATCTCAATAGTTTGCGTATTATAACTGCCGTATGGATAGGTTAAGTATTTTATACGCTTACCCAATTCAGTTTCTAAAAGCTTTTTGGACTCTTGGAGCTCAAATTTAACTTCCTCGGTAGGCATAAACTTACCTGGGTTGCCATATCTGTCAGAACAGGCAATATAGTCTCCCCCAACCGGATTTTGTTCAGGATCTTCAAATTTGGTTCCTGAAGCTAGAGCACAATGACTAACTGTGTGTGAGACAATTTCCATACCAGCTTGACTCATCTCTCGAAGGGCATCCCAACCAATACCTGAGTAACCAGTGACAATCCCAAAAACACCTTTCATATCTCTATTTCTTAATTCAGGGAAAACTACAGTATAATGCTCTTTATAGGAATCATCAAAAGTCAACATAACCAACTTACGTTGAAAAAACTCCAAATCTTCAGTTGTTATAGCTTGGGAGATATCTTCCAAAGTAACTGTTTCGTAACCTTTATTCTGCAAATGATCCAGCTGTGTAGCAAATGCTACAGGTGAAGTAGTTAACTCTTTGCGCATCCTACTTTTTTGACGATTAGGTAATGCCTCATAATCCTCAATCCGATGATACATTAATATAGGTAGACTAACATTAAATTTGGCAAAGTATTCCGGAACTGTAGCTAGCTGCTGATTAATAAGCTCAATTATATTAGGAATAGATGATAGACTAGCTTTGTATTCGGAAGCCTGTTTAGTAGTATCTAATTTTTTGATAGTTAGATTCCTTAACTCTTTTTCGTAAGTAGTTGTATCCAGATTATAGTTTTCTGCTTCAGTTATCTTGCGCTCTAGAGTTTGTACCTCTGACTTCTGATTACGACGAAATTGAGCAACTTGTAATTGTGAAGCTGATACAAAATTTTGCATATTTAGACTAGCTGTATCGATTCCATCTTGCTCGGCTACAACGATATCCAAACCTTTATCTTGTTCTTCTAGCAACAGTTCCAAGTTCTCTCTAATACCTAAGGCTACTCTATATTCTTTCCTGCTCTCACTGTAATCAATTAAGCGTTGATTATACTCTTTTTGCTTACTTCTCACCTTAGATAGCTTAGGTTGTAGACTATCTTCAAAGCTTGAAGCAGTATAAACATCTCTAAAGCTAAATTCGCAATACTCAGAATCCAAGCCCATTTCAATGCCAATATCTGCCAAAATTTGCTCACACTTTTTACTTTCTTCATTTGAGTAAACAAAATAACCAGCAGCTGAAGTTACTAAAATAGCCAAAACCAATGTCATTACAAGTAATGGTAAAGCAATCTTATGTTCTACTATCTTCATAGAGATACATTCTTATTTATTGATTTATTTTGGGAGATACACGAGCCCCCTGCAAATTCTCAAAAGTGGCAAGTCTATGAACAAAGGCTAATTCTACAGTTCCGACTTCACCATTACGGTGCTTTGAGACCAAAATATCAGCAATTCCCTTTTTCTTAGTCTCTTTGTGATACATTTCCTCTCTGTGAATAAAAATAACTACGTCCGCATCTTGCTCAATAGAACCAGACTCTCTCAAATCAGACAACATAGGACGCTTATCTTCCCTACCCTCAACATTACGTGACAATTGAGATAAGGCAATCACTGGTATATCCAATTCCTTAGCTAGCATTTTTAAACCCCTACTAATATCTGAAACTTCTTGGACTCTGTTACCTTTATAGCCTTCGTTTTTACCACTCATTAATTGCAGATAATCTATAATCACAACACCTAAATTATGTCTGGATTTTAGACGCCTGGCTTTACTACGTAGTTCAAGTATATTTAAACTTTCAGAGTCATCTATCCAAATTGGAGCCTCGCTAAGTAGATTTATAGCATTACCTAGCTTTACAAATTCGTTGGAATTACCATTTTCATCTAGACGACCCGTACGAATTTTTCTCATCTCCAGACCAGATACTGATGCTAGAACTCTATCAACTAGCTGATCTTTACTCATTTCTAGACTAAATACTGCCACTCCAGCTTGTTGTTTCAAGGCCATTCTTTGAGCAATTTCTAAAGCAAAGGCAGTTTTACCCATACTCGGGCGTGCAGCTAATATAACCAAATCTGAATTGTGAAAACCACCTAGTAGACTATCTAAATCCATGAACCCAGTTGGGATACCCCTGAACTCAGTCTGATTTTCAGATAAAGTCTGAATTCTCTCAAAAGTTTCTCCAAGTACTTCTCTGATTGGGGTAAAGTTCTTATCTATATTACTCAAACTTACTTCGTATAACTTCTTCTGAGCTAAATCTAATATTTCAGTAGGTTTGTTACTATCACTACTGGCAAGCACTTTCAGCTCATCTGCTACATTAATCAAAGTTCGCAGCATGTACTTCTCTTTTATAATCCTAGCTGTGAATTCAGGATTATTAGATAGTGAGCTTTTAGAAATTATCTCTAATAAAAAGTCTTTGTTGATTGAATTACTTTCTTCTTTGTTTTGTTTCGTCTTTAATTCATCTAATACAAAAATTATATCCACCGGTTTTTGAGAAGACCACAACCTAAGCATAGCTTGGTATATTTCTATATGCCTAGGGTCATATAAATATTCTGGCTTCAATTTGTCAGCTACGTCGTCTAATACTTTTCCATTAAGCAAAATCAGCCCCAATAAGGACTTCTCGGCATCACTATCGTGAGGTGGGATACTAGCGTTATAATCAGACATTTGCTACCAAATACTAGTGGATTGATTAACTCAGTAAACCTTTAGAACTGACTGTTGTCAAATAGTCTAAAACACAAAAACCAGCCTGTAGAGACTGATTAATGTGGGCAAGCCGGTAAGAAAGTTAGGTTTACCAATCTCTTCTAGAATTTCCCCTGTCAGAATAACTATCTCGTCTTCTGAAGGATCCTCCAGTTCTTGGACCTCTATCTTCTCTAGGTCTAGCGATATTCACAACTAAAGGAAACTCTGAATCATTCTGATCTGCATTTTCGAAATTTGTAACTACTTCTTCAGCTGATGAAGGGTCAACTAGTACAAAGCAGAATCTTCTAAAACCGCCTCTCTCATGATCAGTTACTAAGTTGATATCGTCAGAAGTTATTTCTATACTACCATGCACTTTGAAAGCTTGAATAACTACTGTTTTAATTTGACTTGCTTCCATTTCGGAGTCTATACCGTGAACGAAAAGACTGGTTTTATCTGCGGACATATATACTAAATTGTACCCTTCTAATATGTAAAATATTTGTGATTTACTGTAGGGATTTTTGCATCGTCAAGACTTTTTAAAAATTAGTCAAACTTTCTCTAGAACCTGTCCCTAAATTAAAATACCTTGATAATAAAGAAAACCACCGATTAGGTGGTGATCTATGAATAATGTAAACTATTCTTGTGATTTAACACAGGAACAATTCAATAAATATGTGGTAAAGTATTTACCTAAA
>JBCDGH010000028.1:0-16668 GCA_038751365.1 Patescibacteria group bacterium
GATGGTAGTTGTAGAGGAGACTTACTATCTGCCCAAGTAGTAGACTGTACTTACGATTCAACTACTAGAACTCTAACTTGGAATGTAGGTAATATGAGTAGAGGACAAGCAGGTAGAATAACCTTTGATGTTAGGGTGAATACAGACGCTGAATATGGTATAGTGTTTAACACAGCCGTAATTGATTCAAATGAGACAGATCCAGATGACAGTACTTATACCGTAGATATAGTACCTACTGACATTGTAATTACCAAAACAGTTTCTGAAGGTTTAGTAGTCATTGACAAAACTAACCCTGAAGCTACCGAACTAGACTACACTATTCAATATGGTAACGAGACAGATCAACCTTTAACTGGAGTAGTTATTACAGATACCTTAGATTCCAGGCTAGTGTTTGTAAGTTGTAGTGATGACTGTACTTATGATGAAGCTAGTAGACAAATGACTTGGAATATTGGTAATTTAGAGTCTACACTAAATTCTACTCAACCTACAGTTACATTCAAAGTAAAACTAAATAATGCTCACGATTTTGCTCCTAACGAATATATTCCAAACACTGCTATTATTGATTCGAACGAAACTGATCCAAGAGATAGTACAGTTACAACCTTAGTAAAGTACTTTGATGTATCGATTATAAAGACAGTTTCTAAAGATTTAGTTAGTATTGGAGAGGAGTATACCTACTATGTAGAGTTTACAAATACTACAGAAAATATACTTACAAATGCTGTAATTACCGATCAACTAACAGATAATCGAATTGAATATGTGACAGGAAGTTGTTCTGGAAACTGTACTTATGATTCAGCAAGTCGTACTTTAACTTGGACAAGACCAAGTTTAGCTCCTAATCAAACTGAAAAAGTAGAATTCAAAGTCAGAGTATTAACTGGAGTTAATGTCTTTGGAGATATAGTAAACACAGCCAAAATTAATACTGATCAAACTCCTGAGAAAGAATCTACCGTAAATGTCAAAATATCGAATATAATTAATGATCCGATTAGGACAGGTGGAATAGCAATTCCGTTTGCCTTAGTAACTTTAGTAGGGTTTGGTAGTTGGAGATTCCTTCAAATTAGGAAAAAGAAAAATAAAAAGATTAGTATTGATTTAGAAAACAATCAAAGTAAATAAAAGACTCAGTACTCACTAGATTCGTAAACAAGACCCGCTTAAGCGAGTTAATCTAGTCTGTTATTTGCCTAAAAACTGAAGTTTTATATAATTATGTCATGTCATTGGCTGCAACTTACAAACCGAAAGATTATGAGAGTACAATTTATGATCGTTGGCAGCTAGAAGAAGTAGGCAAGCCGGAGAGTCAATTAATTGTCGGAACTAAGCCTGCAGTATTATTTGCCACTACCAATGAACACAAGATACAGCTATTTAAGCTAGCTTGGAAGCTGCAAGGTCTTAATAAACAATACAATCTATTATTGCTCAGTGATTTTGACACCAGTAGTTTACCTGAGGTTGTTGAAGACTCTGGGAGTTTTGAAGGTGATGCCCTAAAAAAAGCGATTATTTATGCTAAACATTTTAATTTACCAACTATTTCTCAAGACCGAGGATTTGAGTTGATTGCTTTGGGTGGATGGCCAGGTACAGCTAGTAAAAAAGAAATATTTGGAAGTGAGCAGATTGTTTTTACTAATAATTATCATCAGGATAATAATATCGAAGATGACATTCAAAGAGCAAATTCTATCTTAGACAAAATAACTGGCAAGGATAGAAATATGAAAGTAGTTCAGGGCTTGGCAATAGCTCTACCAGATGGTACTTCTATATCTGATAAATACGAAACATTGGGTACTGCTAGTAAATATCTAGTGACTAGGATAGGTGCCTCTTTTGATTGGTTTTTTATTCCTGATAAGCTTGGGCATGTTTTGGCAGAGTTTGAATCTCGAGAGTTATTAGATATTTATCAAGCTAAAGAAATGTATCCGATTACTTCTAAGATTGTTGATTTTCTCGAGCAGTCTCGAACCTATTCAATCTTGATGCCTCCTCCTAATCTCACTGGAGATTTACACGCAGGTCACGCTTTTCAACACTATATGATGGATACTTTGACAAGAATTCATCGTCAAAAAAATCGATCAAGTTTGTGGTATCCAGGGGTTGATCATGCGGGAATCCAGCTAGAGGGAGTAATTGATAAACTAATTAAAAAAGGAGATTTTGATAATGAAATAATAAAAGAAAACAAGCAATTCACAAGTATTCCAGTTGCGGACAGACCCAAGTGGCTGAAAGTAAATAACCCAGAGTTGTGGAGTAGGTTAGCTTGGACTAAAGTGAATGAGTGGAGAAATAATCAACAGAATCAAAGTAGCGTTTTGGGTGATACTCCTTCCTATGACAGAAGCTTATTTACTCTTGATCAAAGAGCTACTCAGATGGTAAACTACGCCTTTAAAAAATACTGGCAGGATGATCTAATTTATAAGGGCAGTTATTTAATTAATTGGTCTGTTGGTCTACAAACTGCTGTTAGTGATGTGGCAGGAGAAATAGAGTATCAAAAGCGTATAGATCCTTTTGTTACCTTTGAGTATGAAGTTGAAGAAATTATATATGATAGAAATAATCCAGAGTTTAGTAAGCTAAGGAAGGAGGTTATCAAGCTAGCTAATTCCTTAATTGGTAAGAGAATTAAAGTATCCACTGTTAGACCTGAGACAATTTTTGGTGATGTAGCTGTAGCTGTACATCCAAAAAGGCTAAGTCGATTATTTAGTCTTGAGTCTTTTCCGGATGAGATAATAGGTGGCTTTGAGAGCTTAATAAATAATAAAACTGCTACAGTTATCCTGACTAATAGTTTAAATAAACAAGTTGAATTAATTATTGCGGAGGAGGTAGATGCTGATTTTGGTACAGGTGCCTTAAAAATCACTCCAGGTTCAGATATTGCAGACTATATTATTTTTAATAAGTACTCAGGAGGTTCATTTCCTAGTGCAGTTGGTAGAGACGGAAGGCTCACTGATATCAGTGGTCAATATGCAGGTTTGACTGTGGAGCAGGGGAGGTTAGCGGTAATTAAGGACTTAATATTGAGCAATTACATACCCATCAAAACTAAAGAGGGTATTGTTACAAAAAATCTTGAATACAATTTTAATCTAATAAGTCCAGAATTAGATCAATTTGATGCAACTAAACACTCTTACACTGAAGGAGTTAAAAGATTGCAAGAAGTTTTAAGCGAATCAGAAATTGAGTACGAAATTGATTGGAGTTATGAACACAATGTTACCATATGTGAACGCTCTAAAACTGTTATTGAGCCGCTTATTTCTGAAGAATTTTTCTTAAGTTATCATAATCAAAACACAAATCTACAACAGATGGGTTTGCAAGCTCTGGAAGAGACTAGTTTTTATCCAGCAGATATTAAAGAAAGAGCAAAGAATTTTTTAGAGAATATAAATGACTGGTGTATATCCAGAGATTTGGTATGGGGGCATAAAATGCCTATTTGGTATAATCTTGATTTAAATCCAAACAAAAATTTTTATTCCTATCTTGAGTATAGTGAAAATACAGAAATTCAAAAGCTAATAAAAGTTCAAGATACTAAGCCTACTGAGTTAGGTACATGGGTGCAAGAGGAAAAAATTCTAGATACTTGGTTTAGTTCGTGTTTATGGCCACTCAGTACCCTAGGATATTATGACTATATTCAAGGTGAAACAAATACTGATTTTAAAAAATATTATCCCACTTCAGATTTAGTTTCAGGTGTAGATATTTTCTATCAGTGGATAGTAAGAATGATGTTAGTATGTAAGTACTTTACAGGTCAAACTCCATATAAAAATGTAATTCTCAACCCAACTGTAAGGGACGAGCAAGGTCGCAAAATGAGCAAGTCGCTTGGTAATGGTTTGGATGCTGTAAAACAGATCGACAAATATTCAAGTGATAGTTTGCGATTAGCGATGTTATCGGGTATGATACCTAATCGTAATTTTCGGCTAGGTGGAAGAATAGCTGACCAGATGTGTGAAAAATATCGCAATTTTGGCAATAAGCTGTGGAATGTAGCAAGATTTTTGGAATATAAAGAAGAGTCTTTAAATAATACTAAAAGTTAAAAGTTAAAATTTATTATTTACCTTTATATTGATTCATGTCAATTGAACCCTCAAAAATTATTTACTCTAAACGAAAAACCCTCTGTCTACAGATAACCAGAGAAGGTGAGTTTATTGTCAGAGCACCAAGGAGAGCTAGCAAATCTTTCATATATAATTTTATAGCTAAAAAACAAGACTGGATTGTCAAAACTTTGGCTAAAATCATTAAGCGTGTACAGAATTCACCAAAGCTTACCTTTAGTGAAGAACAGATAAAAGAGTATAAAAAAACCGCTAGAGCTCTTTTACAAGATAGGTTGAGTCATTGGAGTATAATAATGAAGCTAAATTATACTAGCTTTAGATTGTCTAGTGCTAAGACTCGCTGGGGATCATGCAGTTGTAAAGATGTGATTAGTCTAAATTGGAGGTTAGTACTAATTGATATGAATATAATTGATTATGTGGTTATTCATGAACTAGCTCATGTAAGACAAAAAAATCATTCAGCCAAATTTTGGATTATTGTAGAAAAGTATTGTCCGAATTATAAAGACCTTCGCCGGGAACTGAAGGAAAAGCAGCTATTATCACAAGTCTAAAATATTTAAGCAACAAAAAACCAGGTGTAATTTAATACACCTGGCTGTAATATAGATTATTTCAAGGTTTTAATGAACCCTTACTTTATCTGTAGTTAAAATCCACTATAGCTACTGCTTGAGCTTGATCTAAAGAGGTTTTCGGAACTGAGACTAGTATTAGTTATGAGATAAGTCTCCACTGAATCTGATCCAAAGATTGGATCGATGTTGTCTACCGCAGAAGTTCCAAGGAGATTTTCCTCAACAGAAAAATCGATATCATAGCTGACTATCGAACTATCTCCAACTATAGGAAAATTTTCTTCAGCCAAAGTCACATCTGTATCTAAAACGTTGTCAGTTTTAGTTATAGTCGAAGTCTCAACGTTTCTCGATCCAAATCGATTTGCGAATTTCTCTTTAAGCTCAACAATTTTATTAGCCATTCTTTGTCGAAAGCTTGAAATTATATTGGTTTCTTCAGCTATTTCAGGCTCTAAAACCATAGATTGCTCCTCAATCAAGTTATCATTAACCACAACGGGTTTAGAAACTTGAACTAAAGGCGTGTTTTTTGAAGTTTTAGATTTGTTGCTAAGATCAAAGAGATCTATTTCCCTCCCAAATTGTTCCTGAGCTTTGGTTTTGTCTGTACTCTCTTTACCCAAAAGAGAAGTTGCGTCTTTCTTATCAATCCCAAACAAATCGATAGTTTCAACTTCTCTGATCTCTAGATGAGGCTCAATAACTTTAGACTTTTCTCCAAAGTTAATAGTCTTTCCGTTTGAGGAAGTTGCACTCCCCCATCCCCAAGCTCTTCCAACACCGTTGATATTAGAAGCTCCAAATGATCCAGATGTTGATGCGTATCCCATTTTTTCCTCTTTTTTCGAACTTTGAACTAACTTGATAACTTATAATTACTGATTCTATTGAATCTATTTATTTTGGTAATGCTATGTATGAGCCATCCAAAAAAGTGATCTTATATTCTTATTTATTAAACGACCGTTGTATTAGGTTGTAAAAAAGTGACAAAATATAAAGAGTAATTATTTTGTTATCGTTAAACAAGAAGTAAATACGTATATGATTACTTCTGACCTATTACATGGCACAAAAAATACATAATGTCAAACAACTTTTTTTGAGCTAGATCTTCATAAGATAATAATACTGTCTGCAAAAATTAGGTAGTCAAAGATACTAGATTCATTATCTCGAGAAATATATTTTGACATATGATTAAATTTATGCTATGCTTCAAAAAGTGTCTAGGAACTGAACAATGAATTACTTTTTGAAAGTTATTGAAGGTGGTGACAAAGATGATGATAAAGTCGTTTATGTAGACTTTAACACAGGCAATACCACTGACAGTGATGGTAACTCGACACCCCCCTACAATGCCGATATAGTTGTCTACGATGATTATGGTAATCCAGTACCATACGACGACGAATAGCTTTATTTATAGCTAGCTGTAACCAGGAATTGAATTAAGCTTCTTCCTGGTTTTTTTGTTGCTTTATTAAGCTAGTTATATTAAACTCTTAATCCAATCTTTGAAAGTGTTTACTCCTTCTAAGCCAAACCTAGTGAACAGGTATATAATTAAGCTTGTAAAGCCTATTCCAAGAACTGCAGTAAGTGCCCCAAGTAGTATAGCTACTCCGTCCTCTTCCATCAACCCCAGACCCAGCAAAAAAGTCCCAAAAGCTGGTATGGTATTAGTTAAAGGAATTGGTAGAATCATGGATAAACCACAAAACATAACTAGTACACCCACAAATCGATAAAATACTCCTTTGGACAATACTTTAATACGAGGCTTGAGAAATTGCTCAAAAAACTCTAGAAATCTAATCATACCTTGTAGCATTTTGGACTCTTTAGCAGAAGGTAACGGCTTATCCTTAACAAATTTAGGAAACCATAAATATTGACGGTTGATAGCAATTTGAACTCCCAAAGCCACTAATAATATTCCAAAAGGAGTGGAGTAACCTGGGGCAGGAATCGGAAGTGCTGAGGGTAAAGCAAGTACCGCTAAAAATACCCCAAAACTTTTATGATTTATTCGCTTTAGAGAGTCTCCAAAAGTACTTTGTTCATTAGTTTCTGAAGAAAAAATAGTAGTAATGTCTTGAGATAGTTTCATACACTTAGAAATCGAAACATATACTGAAACAATTTTTCTAAAAAAATCAAGTTTTTGTTTAGAGCTAATTAGTATAAGAATGAACTCAAAAGTCTCTAGAGCTTGTCAGAAGCTGGTTTTTATGCTTTTTTATCTATGGTTACAATTTTGTAACCATTCATTTAGGGAGAAGATAAATGTCCTACATTTTACGAAAGATCTGGGTCGCATTCGTCTTTCTAATGATCATTAACATGCCCTATCAATCCACTTGGTGGATAGGGCTAATTATCTGGGTACATAAAGAAAATCCAAATATTTGGCAATACCAGTTACTATTTATATTCTTCTTAGGGACATCTACTATTATGTGTAATTACTTTGTCTGGCAACGGGCAAAGCGTTATCTTAACAATAACTGGTATAAATAACAACTAAATTCAGGGTATTAGATCAGGTAAGTATTTCATGATATTTATTTGAGATCTTCTACCCTTTCCTTTTTCTGCTTATTTTAAGCGGAAATGATTGACAATCCTAAATTTCACCAGCACATTGTAAGTATGCTAGAGCGAATTCGAAACTTTTGTATTATTGCTCATATTGACCATGGTAAAAGCACTTTAGCTGATAGACTAATGGAAATAACTGGTACAGTTACACCCAGGGAGATGCAGAACCAGACCTTAGATAAAATGGATTTAGAACGAGAAAGAGGTATTACTATCAAACTACAACCTGTTAGGATGACTTATACGTATAAGTGCCTAATTGAACCTAATAATCTGCGATATACTGACTCTGAGCTACAAGTCTACAGCAAATTAAAAGATCAGGAGTTTATTCTTAATCTTATAGATACTCCAGGGCATGTAGACTTCTCATATGAAGTTTCTAGGTCTTTAGCTGCTTGTGAGGGAGCGATTCTTGTAGTGGATGCAAGTCAAGGAATTCAAGCCCAGACCCTTGCCAATCTTTACTCAGCTATGGAGCAAGATCTAGCTATTATTCCGGTATTAAACAAGATTGATTTACCTAATGCTGACATAGAATCCAGAAGTGAGGAGATTGAAAGAATATTAGGGTACTCTAGAGATGATATTTTGCAGGTAAGTGCTAAAACCGGTGTAGGGGTGGAAGATCTTTTAGAGGCTATAGTTGAGCGTATTCCTGCACCAAGGGCGTTAAATTAGTTTTCAACTTGTAGATCTCAAAATATGATTGATTGGAAAATAAGAATAATCTCAAATTTAGCCAAAATACTTGCTTCTACTAGTAAATATCTAGGTAAGGGTAGCGGTACAGCTCTTCCAGGGTTGATTGTTGAACGTCATTTTTTGAATATACTTAAGCCTATCTCTGAACAATTTGAGGAAATAATCCTTATCAGTGGTACTAATGGTAAGACTACTACTAGGGCAATATTGGTAGATATATACGAAAAAAATGGTATTAGCGTTTGTACAAACAGAGGAGGAGCTAATATTATTCGTGGTATTGCATCTACTCTACTATTAAATTTGGATAAAGTTGGATCAGTATCATCTAGAGTAGCTATATTAGAAGTAGAAGAAGCCTCACTCCCTAAGTTAGTAAAATATATTGCCCCAGATACTCTAGTGCTAACTAACATTTTTAGAGATCAATTAGACGCTTATGGTGAGATAGACCAAACTATTAACTACTTTAAAAAAGCTATCGAAATTGCCCAAGCATCAAAGACCTTAAAATTGTTTGTTAATGCTGACGATTCGAAGTTGCTGACTTCAGTTGAAGACTTTAAAGGCGAACTTTACGGTTTTGGACTTAATTTACCTGAGGCAAAAAAGCCAGATTACGAAGACAATGATGAGAATACTGAGATTAAGTACACAGAAAAATTTACCGGCTACAGTGTGCGATCAAATTCTTTTCAAGTGGTAACTAGTGATAATTTAATTCATAAGCTGACTTCTAGGCTACCTGGTGTTTATAATCAGTATAATTCGCTTGCTGCTTTTTTGGTAGGATATCTGAGATTTACAGTAATGGCAGTTCAACCTGTAGCTGACTTTAAGCCAGTATTTGGTAGAGGTGAAGAAATATCTTTAACAAATAGTAAAACCCTAAAATTATTTTTGATAAAAAATCCGGCCGGTTTTAATCAAGTTTTGAGTTGGATAAGAGATGTAAATATTAACAAGTCTTATGTTAATTTAGCTTTTCTAATAAATGATAATATAGCTGATGGTCGCGATGTTTCTTGGTTATGGTATTCTGATTTAGAAAGTTTTTGTGCAAATCAACCTACTAAGCATGTCTTCACTGGTGGCTCTAGAGGCTTTGATATGTTACTCAGACTAGAGTACACCGGATTGAATGTTACTGGAAACGAAAATACTTCCGATTATAATCTCTTGTATCAAAAAATAATCGAATCAAACGAGGATTTTGTAGTCTTGGCATCTTACACTGCTCTTCTAGAATTTAGAAAAGTACTTTCTTCCAATCTTCAACTAAATGATATAACTGAAAGAGGAAACTAAATTATGGACTTATCTTATTGCTATAAGCTGGGTCATCAGCCAGAAATAGGTCAGCAAGAATTTCAGTATTTAACTGGTGTTAAAGATATAATTTTGGATTCGGGGTTTATATTAAGTAATAGTTATATAGACGCCCAAAAAACTGGCAGTTTGGTCTACACTTCTAAAGTGATTAGGACCTGGAAAGTCAATATTAATAAGATTTCTTCTAGCGAAGTCTGTAAGCTTATCTCGCATGAGCTATTAAAAGACAACCATAGCCAAGAAATACCCAAAAAAATAGGTGTAATACTACCATCATCTTGGAAGTCAAAAGCTCTTTCAAATCTTAAGACAGAGGGTGTGAAAAAAATTAACTTTCTGGCTACGTCTACTAATCTAAATTATGGTCACTGGAAGCAGACAAAAAATTGGTTTTTACTATTGCAACTCAAAAAAGTAGTAGTATTAGTTAAGATTCTAAATCACAGTGATCAAGAATTTTGGCAGTATCTTGATTCTAGCTTGCCAGCTGGTGAAATGAGTAGAGGTATGATTAATCTGAAATTGGCTCGGTCTTTGCTTAATTTATCTACTTTTGATACAGTCTGGGATCCTTTCTGTGGCTATGGTCGTATTGGTGTTGCAGGTCTGGATATTATAAAAAGATTTATATACTCAGATATTCAAGCCGATTTGTTGAGTACTGCTGTGAAGCAAAACTATGAATTTGCTGAAGTAAGTTGGTCTAAATATGGTTTCAAGCAGAGATTACAGGAGTCGAAAAAGCTAGCCAAATTGCAAGCTATATTTGAGTTGGATATTAAGGGCTTGGATAAGCAGAAAATGATAAAACACCAAGAACTAGCTCAACTTAGCATTGTGACAGAAGGTTATTTAGGTAAAAACTTCAACCATCTTCCCACCTATCAAGAGATTAAAAATGAGTGGGTTCAGTTAAAAAACTTATGGCAAGAAGTTATCACAAAAGCCGATCGGCTAATGATACCAGAAATAATTTTTTGCCTGCCATACTATAATCTTAAGAATCAACAACTGTTACCTGATTTTATTGATAATCTAATTGTAAATACAAATTACCATTTATCTAAATTTAACGGTAGAAGATGTTTGCTATATAGTCGTAAAAGTAGTTATACTGGGCATTGTATAATCAGACTAAGTACTAATATATAAATCTAAGCCTAAATCTAATTTTGAAAAATAATTGTTGACTATCTAGTTAAACACAAGTATAATATTTGCCGTGCTTTAAAAAGGTTTCATTTTTCTAAGCTAGTAATAAACAAAAATATGAACTTCACCAAAAATACTTTCAAACAAATAATTTTTTTACTAACTGTATTAGGTTTAACAGTTACATTAAATGCTTTTTCTCAGACCTCAGATACTACAAATGTAGATTTGGTAATTACTCCAGGCTCTCTAAGTATTGATATACCTTTAGATCAGTATAGTTTCTCAGGTGTTACTCTAGGACCTTCTTCTAACTCAAACTTGGATATCCCTGACGTACTTGTGACAGATGCCACAGGTAGTGAAGGTGGTTGGAATGCGCAATGTAAGTATTCTAATTTAACTAATAGTGGAGATTCTAGTCAGATACTGCTGAGTTCTGATATAACTGCGAACATTGACACTGCTACAAAGTATTTTACTCACTCTACTACAGGTAAGGAAGTAGTCTCAGGTCCACATACTGTAGATGATTTGACTGAGTACCCATCTGCTTCTGCTATTTCTAGTATGTCAGCTTTGGATCAAACGGGCGAGAGTAATTTGTTTAATATACTAACTGCAGCAAGTGGCGCTAGTGCTGGTAGTTTTACAGTAGATCTTAGTGGAGTACTTTCTATTCCTCAAAATGGATTTTATCCTACTCCATCAAATAAAGCTATCTTAGCGGAGTCTCATACAGGTGTAGTTACTTGCCAAGTCTAGTATAAAAGATTTTAGTTTGCCCGACATTAAATATCCTCTTTTTATATGCTCAAGCCTCAGCATTTGATTAAACATATTACCTTATGCGCACTGTTCTTGTTTCTATTTTCCGGTAGTTATGTTTTTTCTATGGGGAATGGCTCGATAGCTATTAGTCCGCCTGTAGCAGATGTTAATCCATCTGAACCGTTGACTAAGGGTTGGATTATTGAAAGTTTGAATCCTGGTCAGGAAGTGCAGAGAAAGGTTACTGTAACTAACTCTACCAGTGAAGAAAAAAGAGTAATTTTAGCTCCTGAGGACTACTATCCTGGTGATCAAGGTGCTTATTCCTACACAGATAAAGAGGAATTACAAAATGTAGGAACTTGGATTAAATTAGATAAAACTGAATTTACAATTCCAGCTAAGCAGTCAGAAGATGTGCCGTTTACAATAACTGTTCCTGACAACCTATCTCCTGGAGAGTACTCTGGTGTTATCGCCTTACAAGAGGCTGTTAGTAGTCCTAGGGTCGGGACTATTAGCTTTGTGAGTAGAGTAAGTACTAGAATCTATGTTACAGTACCTGGAAAACTCGAGTCGGGCATAAAGTTTAACAACTTTCAATTCGTCACCCCAAATCCAGACTATACTGACTCAGATAAGTATACACAATTTTTGAGAGCTAATTATAATTTATCACCCGAGAACATATTCGTTGGTTTAAACCTAATCAATAACGGTAATATTTTCAATAAAATTAGAGGTAATATTCAGATAACCAATCCTGAAGGAGAAATCGGAGAATATAGTTTTAATAGAGATCTTGGTCCAGGTTCTAATCAAGTAGAAGTACCATATCTAATGACAGATATAAATTGGTCTAGCCCAGGACTGTATAAAGCAAAATATACCTTCACTAATGAGCCACTAATAGCTTTTAACAAAGATGATGTTCGAAATACAAGCGAGTCTCAAGTAGTTGAAACTGAGGTAGAGCTTACCCAAGATCAGCTAGATCAATTTAAGCTAGACTTAGATGCTGCTAAAGCAATAGTTGATAATCCTAGCTCTGACCAAAGCATTGAAAGCATTTTGGAAGTTCAGCAAATACAATCTGATAATGAATCTAAAATGAATCCTGAACTATCTGACGAAAAGATCGAGGATCAAAGCAACAAAACTATATATTGGGTAGGTGGAATTTTAATTTTTGCTCTAAGCTCTTTAACTATTTATTTATTGTATAATAATAGAAAGCTTAAAAATACCAAGCAAGATAAGATAAAAAAAGACAATAAGCTTGACAAAAAGGATTAACTGTAACTTAATTAACATATCGGTTTTCCAAGTGCTGTGGAACCAACTCTTCCCATTCCGAACAGAGTCTTGAAACGCAGTTACGCTGATGATACTAGGATGCAGATCCAGGGGAAAGTAGGCCAAAACCGCTATGAAGCATTTCTCCCTAAAGGAGAATTTTTTCTTGTACACTTTTGTTAAATCGCTAATCTCCTACTTCTAGCTTCGATAAAATTTTCGGATAAACTAGATTCGGATTAAAGTAGGGTTGGTTTGGATCTATAATATCATGACCTAAATTCAGCTCTTTGGGTAGAACTTCGGTATCGAATTTTTCTTCAAAAACGTAGTCTAATTGTTTTACAAATTCTAGTGCTGCTTGGTTATTGATTGCTTCGTCGTTTTCGATTAAAATTATTTTATTCATTACAGACTTAGAGCCTTTTTTCAGGATGTTGGATTGATCTATAGTGTGTCTATTGAGCTGAAAGAAAGATAGTAGAGCTTTGGTGCTAAACTGCGGGTAGGCGTACTTTGGTCCTATTATTTCTGTTTTATTATTTTCATCCCACCATCTAAAATCGTTAGGAGCTAAATCTAAAAATTTTCTTGTTCCGCCCATTGCCCAGTAAGGTACTCCTTGAGGTGCAATTAGAGGCGCTATAATTAGTAGCTTATTTATATTGAAGTTTATGCTCGACCATGTTGCTAAAGAAGCTCCTGCTGAGATTCCAACTACTTCTGTACTGTCACCCATTGCTGAAGCTATAGACATAGTTAAGTTTGCCTTGTTTATTAGATCTGAGGGCTTTAATTGTGAAGCTTGCTGATTTAGTTTGTCTATATGCCCATGATAGGGAAGTCTTGGAATAACTACGTTATAACCTTTATCCCAAAACAGTTGATCAAGTTGGCTAAACTGGGCAGGGCAATTTGTAAACCCGTGAAACAAAACCACAACCTTTTTTGTCTTTTTACCGTGATGTAGTATTTTATCGTCACATGTTGGAGAGTCCACGCGTATTTCTTTACCTTGATCACTGAAAGCTGTTAGCGCTGCTTCAAAACTATATGACGACAGTTGCCCGGATGGAAAAGTTGGAGGTAGAGGAAACACTAGAAACAAAGCACATATAATTAGGATAGTACCTACTATTAAATTTTTGTTTTTTGACGTAAACTGTTGTATTCTCAGATTAGGCATAGGCTTATACCTACATAAATTAAAGATCTTTATTTTCTGTAGAGTCCACAACATCAATTCCAATACTACTTCTAGTATTTGTTTTTTTCCATACTCCAAAACCAATCATGCCAAAAACTGCTATTGCAATAAATCCTACTAAGCCAGCTCCTCCACTTCGAATTGTAGTAGTGATTGCGCTTATAACGGGAGTGAGTGGAGACTCTTGATCGCTGGTGTTAGTAAATTGGACAGTGCTAGGTTGGGTTTGTGTAGTATTAGCAGGATTTCCATTAACCGTAGATATTTGAGGGGAAATACCTCCTATCGGCAACTCTTTGACAGTGGCTGAAATGGTTAACTCTCCAACTATATAGTCAGGGTCTGACGGTGAGGAGTTTGCGGGTAATGTAGAGTCTATCTCTAACGTATCTGTGTTAGGATTATAGCTACCATCTACACCTTCTAATGTGGAGTTCGTATACTCGAGTTCTGGTGGTAAAATGTCAGTTATAGTAATGTCGGACAGATCTCCTTCGCCATCATCATTAGCTACCGTGATGGTAACTTCTATAGTATCACCAACTTCAGGCTCAACGTTATCTACAACTATATTGGTGACTATGTTTGGTTGAAGAATAGTAATCTCGGTAAATCTATAGCTATTAAAGACTTGCCCTGACTGAGAAAAATTAATGTTACTAATTTCATCGTTCCCAAGATTCCCATTCAGAGTAGTTAAGTTTTGGTTTTGAGAAGTGAAAGAGCGAGTAGTAAATTCTGGTATTATATAATCCAACCCGTCTTCATATTCAGAAGGTTGGGTCTGCGAAATAGTATAAGACCCTCCAGCCAAAATATTAAATGTGAATTGTCCGTTTGAGTTTGTGTTTGTTTCGCTAGAGACAGAATTACCTGATAAATCAGTACCTACTATGTTCATTTTTATATTAGGCAAAGCGGTCTGGTCTCCTTCATCGATTCCATCTTGATCATCTTCTACAAAGTTAATTCCGCTAATACTATTGAATCTTGCAGTCCCAAAATCTACATCAGTATATTCTAAAGTAGAAGTAGTAATCTCCAAAGTAGTCTGATAATCTCTAGTATCATCAGGATCTTCAATTTGATAATCTTGATAATCTTTAACTACCACGGTGTAAGTACCAAGATCTAAGTTTTCAAAAAGATATTGAGAATCAATTCCAATAGATTCGGTATTAACGAGGTTATTACTACTATCCAACAAATCTACTTTCCAAGACTCTTGTCCAAATTCACCGCTAGTAAAGTCAGAGTTTAGATTCAAATCCTCATACACAAACCCGCTGATCGACCCCTTTGGTCTAGGTAGCTCAGTGAAGATAGCCGGTCCATAACTTAATCCTGTTGTATCTAAAACTATATCATTAATTGTATCAGGTGACTGTTGAGTTCCAACATCACTAACTTGAATATCGGACACTGCACCAGTGAAGGTGTTTCCTAAATAATCTCTACCATCTATATACTCTGCAGGATGAGTTTGAGTGATAGAGTAAGTACCGCCTACTAAATTTATAAATTCAAAACTACCTTGAGGATTATTGTTACTATCATTTTCTATTGATTGAGTAGTAAGACTAACACTATTTCCAAAAATATCAGTACCAGTTAAGGTATATTCTACTTCACCAATAACTTGCCAATCTCCGCTATTAACTCCATCTTGGTCTTTTTCCACGTAGTTGTTTCCTACTACGTCACTAAATTCAGCTGTACCAAAATCTACTTCAGTATAATCTAAATTAGAAGTAGTAATCTCTAAAGTAGTTTGATAGTCTCTAGTATCATCAGGATCTTCAGTTTGATAGTCTTGGTAATCCTTAGCAATTACTGTGTAAGTACCTAAATCTAAACCTTCAAATAGATATTGAGAATTAGAATCTAGAGTATCAGTCGCTATTACGTTACTAGAGTCATCCAATAAATCTACAGTCCAAGTTGTAAACCCTCTTTCATTAGGTTGTTTTTCAAAGTCTAGGTTTTCATCAAGATATACATGACCTGAGATAGAGCCTTGGGGTTTAGGTAGTTCAGTGAATCTATAGAAGTCTAGAAATAAGTTTGACCCATTTAGAGTAATATCTATTGAGTTCTCATCGTTGATACTACCTATAAGTTCTGGATTTTGGTTGTCAGCAAATTTATTATAGCCTAAATAATCTAGCCCATCGTCATATTCTGAAGGCTGAGTTTGTGTAATTGTGTATGTTCCAGCGATTAAATTATTGAATATAAAATATCCATATTCTTCTTCATCGTCATCGCTATATGAAAGTGTAGATATATTTACAGCTTCACCAAGTATATCGGTACCTATGAGGCTAAACTCTACACCGTCTAAGAATTGCCAGTCACCCTCGTTAACCCCATTCTGGTCTTCTTCAACAAATGTGCTTCCTGAGATTCTGCTGCTATTTGCACCTCCAAAGTTTATATTCATGAATTCTAAGTTCTCCTCAGTAATCTCAATGGTTGTTTCATAGTCTTTAACTGAGTCTGGATCTTCGAGTTGATAACTAAAACTTATATTTGCCTTTACCACGTAAGTGCCTAAGTCTAAATCATCAAAATTAAAAGCTCCGTTAGTTTCAATTGGTTGTCCAGACCCTCTAAAGGAAGTATTTCTTGTAATTTCATTATTTTCTGAATCGTACAAAAATACATCCCAGGTTTGTCCAGCATCTTCGGAACTATCTTTTATAAAATTAGTATTCTTATCCTCATACACAAACCCACTAATCGACCCCTTTGGTCTAGGTAATTCAGTAAAGATAAAGCTATCATAACTCATACCTGCTTGATCTAATACTATATCATTAATTGTATCAGGAGACTGTAGAGTGCCAGCGTCATTAGC
>JBCDGH010000029.1:0-14959 GCA_038751365.1 Patescibacteria group bacterium
AGAAGCACATTTGAACAACTACCCTGAATATAATAATTAGGTTATCTCAATTATAGTATAAATATGGAAAATATCTTAAACGAGCAAAGTTTGCTCATAACCCAAACTATATTACTCATAATTTCAACATGTTTGATCCTAATACAAAATAGAGGTGCAGGTCTCTCTAGTGCGTTTGGAGGTAGAGACGAGGTTTATTTGACTAAACGTGGAATCGAAAAATGGGTAGTGAATTTAACTATATTAAGTATAGTACTCTTCATTATCGTTAGAATTTTAGCGCTATACATAGCTTAAGTTGAGTTTCCAATAAAATATGAACAATTGGCTAGATATTCGTAGGTTCAAGGCTGACTTTCAGAAGATACAAGCGCAAACTAAACAGATAGCCAAAGAGGTCTGGCCTATAAACTGGAGTAATTTCAAAAAACCAAAATTAGTAACAGCCTCATTTCTGGAATCATCATACGCAGTTAAAAGTATTTTTTTCATAGCTATTACCGGACTTTTGATATCGTCTTACTTTTTCTTTCTGGGTAACTATTTAGCATTAACCAAAGAAGTGCCAGCAACCGGAGGAGAAGTGCGTGAAGCAGTTATTGATCAAGACTTCAAACTATTCAATCCAGTTTTAGACTTAAGAAGTGAATCTGAAAGAAAGGTCTCTAGACTACTTTATCATCCTTTATATCATGTAGATTTTCCTGACTTTTTAGATTACTCAATTGATGATCAACCTGAAAGTACGACCGAAACAAAGACTCTCGCACCCAGTATTACACCAATTTTATTAGACCAAGCACCGCAGTGGCAAGATTTACAAGAAACAGATCCAAACAATAAGTATAAGGTACTGAGATTTAAACTAAAGGACGGTCTCAAGTGGTCAAATGGTCTGAATATTGATTTAGATGATGTAGAATATAGTTTTAATAGATTGAAAGAAGTTGGAGCTAATAATCAGTTCAAAGAGGTGTTTAGCAAAGTAGAGTTTGTCAAAATAGCCGAAAATGAATTTGATTTAAGAAGCGCAACCCCCAACCCTCAATTGATTTATCTAGCAAATTTTTCACCCATATCCAAAGATTTTTTTAATCTCCAGAGCATAGATCAACTCTATACATCTTTTAATTCGAGCAAGCCTTTAGTTACGTCTGGCTATTTTACCTTTACTACTGATCAAGTGAATGACCCTGACAAACCTAATAGCCCAAAAAGAGATAATCCGATTAGAGAAGATGGGAATGATAATTTTCAAACTGTTATACTTACACGTAATGACTATCAGAACTCCGAGAACAAACCAAATATTAATACCTATATCATAAGAAGATATAACTCTATACTAGATGCAGGGGGTAGTGATATTGAATCGATTGAGAGAGCTGTTAAAAATAGAAATGTCGACATTTTTACCAGAACACTAAGCCTTAACTCAGATATATCTAGCCAAGAAATGCAATCCAGCCTTGGTTTAAATCAGAAAAGTATTGGCACAAATACTTACTACAACCTATACTTAAATATTAAAAGAAATGGAGTTTTCTTAAACCAACAATTGAGAAAATACTTAATATGTAACCTTATTTCTTACAGTGCTCAAGAGGCCTACTTTGCACTAGAGGATATACCCATAACAAAGCGTTTAGTGCCTATTCAATTTGGAGTAACTACTCAGCCAGATTGCCCTACTGACACAAGCGAAATCTTAGATGGGAAAAATTTCAAACTAGATATAAACGAAAAAACCGGGATAAAAAGAATTCTTACATGCGGACGAAGATGTAGGCAAATAAGTAAAATCAGCTTGGTTTCCTTTGAAGAGACTGACGGGCTAGTAACTGAACTTCAAGCTATCTTAAGAGACATTGGGATGCCGGCCGAAGTCTATAAAACTCCACAACAAGTTCAGACTAAGCTAGCTGATAAGAGCTATTCGTTGGTATTTTTACCTATCACTTTAGTTAGCTCTGACCCTTACCCAATATATGGAGCTACGTCTAGAGATCTCAGTCAGATAAGATTGAATAATCAAAAGTCTATTTTAGATGCTAAAGTAGAAGACAATATCTATAACTACTCTATTAGCAACTTAACAGATCAACAAAGTAAAGAGTCGTTAATTGACTTTTTTTCCAAAGAGTATATAAGTATTAACCTGTTTCGTTCTAAATTCGAAATTAACTATTCAGATAGGGTCAGTGGTTTGAGCGATAACTTACCCAATTTTGAACATATTAATAAACAGATTTATTTATCTATACCTCAGTGGTATACTCAAACAAAACGTCAATGGAAATAATACAATAATTTATGTTAAACTATAAAGATAAAATTACTATAAGGTATGCTTCACACACCAAGGAAACTATACCCGAGGTCTATACAAACTTTCAAGGAAAATCTATTCTGATTGATGAGACATACATAAGGTCTAGGTTGAAAGTATTGTTTGAACAAACCTTGATTAAAATTGATGAAGTTATAATTACTATTCAATCTTTAGCCAAAAATTCGGGTGATAGATTTAGCTGCGACTTGAGCATTGTTTCAGCGGATATTGACTTTAATATAAAAAAGACAAGTGACAATTACGACAGTTTGATACATAGCATACTAGATAAGTCTATTGAGTATGTGCACAGAGAGAAAGAGAAAAGGCAACACTAGCAACCCTTGGGTTTACCACAAAAAATTGAGCATAATGCTTGACGAAATATCAAAAGTTTTACTATTATCTGATAAATATGTCTAATTTATTATTACGTAAAAGTAAGGTAGTAACTGCCAACATTAAGACTGACTTACCCGAGTTTAAGGTAGGCTCTCGAGTCGATGTATATTATAAAATTAAAGAGGGTAACAAGGAAAGGGTACAAGTGTTTTCGGGTCTAGTAACAAACATCCACGGAAAGTCTAACATTGACACTACCTTTACCGTGTTGAAGGTAGCCACTGGAAGCATTAAAGTTGAGAGAACATTTCCACTTCATTCTCCACTGATTGATAAACTGGTTGTCACAAGTTTTAATAGAGCTAGAAAAGCTAACCTTAGATATTTACATAATTTGAAAGATCCAATAAAACAAGTGAGAGCTAAAAAAGTGAAATTAGTAGAAGCATTATAATTACATATGTCATTTTTGAAATTTTCTTTATTTACCTATATAAACCTACTACTAGGTTTGATTTTGGTTATTACTCCATTTGTATTTTTAGAATCTGGTAACAATTTGATTCTGGGGGTATCCGTTCTAGGTTTACTTCAGCTATTAGTAGGACTCTTTACTAAAAACAGTGGTTTACCCTTACCCAAGCTTATTGATTCGAGATACTTTACTTTAACTGTTTTTCTGTGCGCAGTCTGTCTAAATTTTGCGCCATATATACTTGACTTCACTGACGTTACTGCATTGCTCTGGACTGTCCTAGCTTGCTCTGGTATATCCTTATTCTCAATCTTATTCACAAATTTTGATTTTTTAAAACAATAATTAACTTATATTCGTATGATTCTAGTAAAACGTAATCCTGAAGATCCTAGTCAGAAGGCTGTTAGCTCTTTTACAAGGAGGGTGAGAAAATTTGGTCTTGTCCCAAGAAAGCGTAAAACTCAATATAGAGTGAAAGCTCTATCCAGCTTACAAAAGAAAAGAAAAGCTGTAAGAATGGCTGACTATTTAGCCAAGCAGATAATTGTAGACAGAGTTGGAAGAAAGTAGTTGCTTGCTACAACCTCCCTTTTTTCATTAATCACTAGGCTATCCTGAATAGTACTAGGCAAATTTAAAAAAATAAATACCGTGGCTAAAGATCCTTACCTAGTAGCAATTGACGTAGGCTCGAACTCTATCAAGCTAGCGGTAGCTAAGGATTCTTTAGACGAACAAGATAAAGTGCAAATTTTAGCACTTGTAGAAAGACCTTCAAATGGTATCAGAAGGGGTGTAGTAACTAATATGAGTGAAGCTACTGAGGCTTTGATAGAAACAGTTACTCAAGCTGAAAGTATAATTGGTCTACCAATTAGAAAGGCAGTAGTTGGTATAAATGGGACTAATATTGCTTTTACTAACTCTGAGGGTCTCGTGGTTATATCACGTCCAGATAACGAAATAGCTGAAAATGATGTTGAGAGAGTTATACAAGACAGCTTAGCTAAAGCCTTTGGAATAAATAACAACGAAATATTACACGTAATCCCCAGAAACTTTACTGTAGATAATCAAAGAGGTATTAGATTTCCTGCAGGAATGGTAGGATCTAAGTTGGAGGCTAGAACTATGGTGGTAAGCTGCGAAACCAGCTACTTACGTAATTTTACTAAAGTCTTTAACCAAGCTAGTATAGATATTTTAGATCGCATTTTTACCCCTTTAGCCAGTGGAGACTTTTTGCTAACTTTACGACAAAAAAAGGCTGGAACACTATTAATAGATATTGGCTTCGCTTCGACTTCTTTTATTGTTTGGGAAAACGAAGAAATATTAGGAAGTGGAGTAATACCCATTGGAAGTGACCATGTAACAGCAGATTTAGCTGTAGGGCTACAAACTAATATGGAAATGGCTGAAGAGATAAAGAAGCAACACCTAGACCTTTCTAATTCTGGTGAAATAGAATTAAATGAAATTGAAATGTATAACCCTGATCTCCAGATTAACGAGAATTTTAAAATTGACGAAATAAAAAAGTACGCCAGACCAAGAATAGAGGAGATTTTTATATATATCAGCAAGGAACTTAAAAAGCTCGGTAAAAACTCTTTACCTGGTGGAGCTGTACTTATTGGAGGTGGAGCGGCTTTAAAAAATATTGAAGATGTAGCCAAAGATGTACTCAGACAACCTATTTTTAAGTACGCCTTTGACCGTAACACAGTAGAGTTTGTACCCGACTACAACAATGACCCAGCATTCATAAATTCTATAGCTCTAGCAGCCTATTCTTTATTTCACTCGGAAGACATAACTTATACTCAAAAGCAAGGTAAGACGAATATTGGTCAAAACAGAAATAGTAATTCTGTTGGTCGCATTAGCGAGGTAGTAAAAAATATTTGGCCTTGGAGTTAAGTAAGAAACAATTTAATGGTCTCAGTTTGACAAAACATAGCAAAGCATATTCAATGTTGCTAAATAGTCATCAATAATTGTCGACTAATTATGTCAGATCTATACGAAACCCTAGGTGTTCAAAAAAATGCCACACAAGACGAGATTAAAAAGGCTTATAGGAAACTAGCCCATAAATATCACCCTGACAAAAATCCAAATAATAAAGAAGCAGAATCAAAGTTTAAAGAAATTAATAACGCTTACGAGGTCTTAGGTGATTCCAGTAAGAGGCAAAATTATGACCGAATGGGTCCTAGTTTTAGTCAAAATGGCGGTTTTAACCAAAGTGGTGAAGCTGGTTTTGGTAACTTTGGTGGTGTTCAGTTCGATTTTGGAAACGCTAGTCAAGCAGGTGGTTTTGATGACTTGAACGACGTATTTGAAACGTTTTTTGGAAGTAGCTTTGGTAGTAAAAGATCGTCTAAAAATAAAGCAGCAAGTAGACAAAAGGGTGTAGATATTGATATGAAGCTTCATATTTCACTTGAAGAAGCTGCTACTGGAATTAACAAAACTTTTAAGTACAAACACAAGATAAGCTGCAAACATTGTAGTGGCAAAGGTTACGAACCCGGTAGTAAAGTAACTACCTGCCCTACTTGTAATGGAGTGGGTAAGGTCTATCAAAGAGTTGAGACTTTTTTTGGTACTATTCAACAAGAAACAGTCTGCCCTACTTGTAATGGAGTGGGTAAAAAATTCGAGCAAGCTTGTAGAGTTTGTGGAGGTAAGGGTTATAACGAAGAGACTGAGGAATTAGAAATTACAGTCCCAGTAGGTATTGATAAAGGGGATAAAATTAGAGTAAGTGGAAAAGGTCAAGCTGGGTACTTAGGCTCTCAACCTGGGGATTTATACCTTATAGTCGATATTGAAAATCATAGATCTTTACAAAGAACTGGGCAGGATATAAATTCTTCAGTAGAAATTAACTATCTAGATCTACTATTGGGAGTCAAAATGGATATATACACAGTGTGGGGAGACGTAGAAATAACTATACCTGAAATGACAAACCCGGAAGGTAAATTACGCCTAAAAGGTCAAGGCATGCCTAAACTAAACAACCCGGGCAATAAAGGAGATCATTACGTCAAGCTCAAGATCAAAATGCCAGATAAGTTGAGCAAGGATGAGAAATCAACTTTGAAACATATAAGAGACAGAAAATAAAAAATAGCAAGTAAAATTGAGTATTGATTTATACTCAAATCTGCGCTATAATAGACCAATGACAAGAGTTAGTAAATTCGCGTTTTTCCATTTTTTAGTAATCTTCTTTTTAGTACTATTTAATATTTCTGTTTCAATATTTGTTAGAAGTAATGATTTATTTTATATTCCCAACGAAAATTCTCTTGGTTTTCAATTTGGAATAATCTATTCTAGTCTAATATTGTTATTTATATTATGGTGTCTAATTTATTTTAAGGTGTTCACAGAGCACCCAATAATCTCAGTAGCAATAATTTCAGGTGGTTTAAGCAATTATATAGAAAGATGGTTTTTATTTCAATCAGTTACAGACTACATAGCTACTGGTATAAACCACTTTAATATTGCAGATGTAGAAATATGGATAGGTCTAGTCCTCCTAAATCTATATGTTTGGTTTTTAGATAAGGATCCCAAGAGTAACGACAAGACAAACCAAAATCTACTCGCTTCTTAAAACATCTACAGGGTTTTGCTTACTAGCTTTAATAGCTGGAAACACTCCGGAAAGTACAGTAAATACTAAAGAAATAGCCAAAGAACCTAATAGCAGCCACCATGGAAACGAAGGTGTAAACGAGCTCAGGTTTATACTTTCTAAATTAGCTCTTATACCAGGATCATTTTCAATAACTTGCACAAATATGAAGCTCAGTAGATTACCTATTGCTGCTGCTAAAGAAATACCAAGAAGCCAACCTATTATACCTAATAAGCTACTTTCAAATAAGAATATCCTAAATATATCTCCATCTCTAGCTCCCAAAGATTTTAATACACCAATCTCTTTTTGCCTCTCTAAAACTGAAATTGTCATCACATTTATGATTCCAAATACTGAAGCGACTAAGGCAATAAAACCAAGCATAGACAAGGCAGCAGATAACACTAAAAAGCCAGTGCTAACACCTTTAATAATTTCTTGAGCTATAGATAGTGTAAGAAACTTATCATTTCTCAAATCATCAACAACTGCATCCAAGTTCTGATAACTATCAATGAAGACAGTATTCTGAACTGTACCATAATTACTAGGATTTAAATCTGGATTAGCAAGTTTGAAAGCATCCTGAAAATAGTTGTAGCCGACATAAAAATTGTTACTACCAAAAATACCAGCATCAGTATCATCAACAACTGCACTTATAGTAAGCTCTATATCTTTACTCTCTTTAATTTCTGTATCTGGTGTGTTGAAGTCTAAAACATCAAGTACCTTACCTCCCTCATAAAGCTCTGGCGCTCTCTGTAACTCGATTGTAATTTTTTTACCAACTAAGTCTTCTGGTTTCTCAACACCTAAAGCTTCGCCGAATTGAGTCGAGCCACATTTGAAACAAGCAACAACTTCATTTTTAGCAGGCTCTTCCTGTTTACCATACCAGTTAGTTCTATTTGATTCATAAAATCTTTTAAAGGTATTACTACTTACATTGATATTCAAGCAGTCCTTGCTCAAAGATTCAGCTCCTGACTCCATGTTAGCTGTAGAAACTTGTACATCACCACCCGCCTGTGCTTGACTAGCAAGCTGAGCTTGCATCTCTAGGTTCTTTTCAACACACTTTATATTCTTATCCGCGGCAGGAGTTTGCACAAAAAAATTCAATCTGCTAACAGGAGAAACTTCTAAAACTTCTGGATACTTATCAACAATTTCTTGCAAATCTCCCTCAGACAAAGGAATAAATTTTGGCGTCTCGTTTATTTGGTCATAACTTGTCTGTCCAGACTCAGTTACAGATATAGAAATTTCTCTAGCAATAGGTTGACTATTAATAGCATCGATAATAGCATCAGAGACCCCTAAAGAGAGGCTAGTAGTCAGGGTTATAGCCCAGATACCAATCATTATACCGCCTGAGGCTAGTAAGAACCTGCCCCATTTCTGAGTGAATTGACGCTTGAGGACTAGAAGAAGTGAAGAAAAAGTCATATGTGATATGTAAATTTAGAACTTTTAGAAGTTATATTATATGTTTACTGCTTATCAATGATTTCACCATCACTCATATTTATTATATTATCAGCAATACCGGCGAACTCTGGATTATGAGTGACCATCACAATAGTTAAACCAGATTTATTAAGCTCAGCTAAAATATCTTTGACTTGAGTTTCACTACTAGTATCCAAGGCTCCAGTAGGTTCATCACAAAATAAAATTTCTGGGTCTCCTATCAGGGCTCTACAAATAGCCACTCTCTGCTTTTCTCCACCTGATAAAGTTTTTACATCAGCCTTAAATCTGTGACCTAAATTGAACTTCGTAAGTAAATCAACAGCCTTTTGGTAGGAAGTACTCTTACCCCCTGCCCAACTGCCCATCATCACGTTTTCTACAGTGTTTAAATTAGGAAGTAAGTTATAAAATTGAAATATGATGCCAATTTTTGACCTATATTTTGCCAACTTTTTGGAGTTACTTTCGTTTAATTTGTCAGAACCCACAACCAGTTCGCCAGAAGTAACCTTATCAAGCCCACACAAGAGGTTAAGAAGAGTCGATTTTCCACTACCGCTTCGCCCAAGTATTACGGTAAAAGAGCCTTGATTAATATTTAAACTAACTGGACCTACAGCCTTTATTGGGTTTTTGCGGGTTCCATAGTATTTTGTGACATTATCAACTGATATTAATACTGACATAAGACAACTAAACCTAAATTATTTATAGCAATTAATGTCAAGCTGGTGTGTATTTCTATATTCTTAATTATAGATATCTAACACTTGACCAAAATTTGTAATAAGACCTACTATTAGAAGGTGTTGCAAGCTTTAATATTTGATTCTTTCTACGACAAACATAGAGGTGTTATTGCATATATTCGTTTGTTTAATGGCAGCCTAAAGGTAGGTCACAATATCTTCTTCCTTGCTACCAAAGCTAAAGCTAACTGCCAAGAAGTTGGTATTTTTAGTCCTAAAATGCTACCTAAAGATACTTTATCAAATGGTGAAGTAGGGTACGTAGTAACAGGACTCAAAGACTTGAATGACGTGAAAGTGGGAGATACGATTTCAAATTTAGAGAATAATAGTCTAGCCCTCGGTGGTTACAAAGAAGTAGAACCCAAAGTATTTTCCAGTATATTTCCTACAAATGCTGACGACTATCCAAAGCTAAGAGACGCTATTTCCAAATTAAAACTAAACGATGCAGCTCTAACCTTTGAAACTGAAAATATTCCAGCACTTGGATTTGGATTTCGATGTGGCTTCTTGGGTCTATTGCATATGGACATTGTGCAAGAAAGATTAAGTAGAGAATTCGACCTAGATTTAGTACTCACTACTCCATCCGTAGAGTACCAAATTATTCAAACTTCAGGTGAAACATATTCAATACACACTCCTAGTGAACTCCCTGACCCAAGTAAAATCAACGAGATAAGAGAGCCTTGGATTAAACTCGAAGTAATTTCTCCAGAAGAATACACGGGTAAAATCATAGAGCTACTGAGTAGCAGGCGAGGTTCATACAATGGTATAAGTCTGCTTTCAGCTGGTCAATTACAGATAACTGGCGAAATGCCACTTGCCGAAATGATTGTGGATTTTTATGATGATTTGAAGTCAGCAACTAAAGGTTACGCTACCATGTCTTATGAAATCACTGGATTTAGAAGTGAGAGTCTAGCTAAGATAGATATGCTAGTAAATCAAAAGGTAGTTGATCCATTATCAATCATTACCCACAAATCACAAGCAGAATCTAAAGGTAGACATGTATGTGAAAAGTTAAAAGATTTGATCCCTCGGCAGCAATTTGAGATTGCAATTCAGGCTGCTATCGGCTCTAGAATAATCGCTAGAGAAACTATCAAACCATTTCGTAAAGATGTTACTGCGAAACTCTATGGCGGTGATATTACAAGGAGGATGAAACTGTTAAACAAACAAAAGGAAGGTAAAAAGAAAATGAAAATGGTTGGTAATGTTGAAATCCCTCAAACAGCCTTTCTAAACGTTCTTAAGAAATAACTTAATGGCATGTCAGATTTTATACACACTAGATCCTTACTTGCAGATAACGTAGAAAATTTGTTGGAAAATATTTCTATAAGGAGAAACGATGGTAAAAACACCACCGAAGACTTATTTGGGGATAGTACAAATGACTCTACATCGATCAACTGGATATTAAAACCTACCGCAAAGTCTAAAATAGAAGTCTTAATGCAGGAAAAAGAAAGTCTTGGTTTATATGTATCTGGGCATCCTTTAGATGATTACAAAGAACTCTTAGAGTGGTGCAGAAACACTTCATCTAGAGATGACATATTTATTATATTAATTGATAAGGTTAAAAAAATATTTACAAAGTCCAACTCGATGATGTTCGTTTTACAAATATCTGTACCAGATCTCAAAGTAGAAGGAATTATCTTTCCTAAGAATGCGCTTAGAATGTCACCTTTATTAGAAGAGAAGCGACTGTACTGGATAAAGGGAAGAGTACAGCAAAACAAAAAATCTAAGGCTAGTAAAATTAAAAAATTAGAGGCAGAGGCTGCTGAAGAAGATGTAAGTAAAAGCGAGAGCGAGCTTAAAGAGTACAATGAGCTTCCTAAACTAGTAATAGACGATTTAATAAGTTTTGAAAATGGTATCCTCCCATTATTTGAAAGCGAGGAAATCCCGATAGCCACACACAGAGTTAACACTTTACAACGCATAGACTGGAACACATTGCTGACTAACCCTTCCCGATTACAGCAGCAGACTACAGCAGAAAGTCCTCATTCAAAGTCAGTAAATACTGTTAACCATGTAGTAATTTTTTTACCAAATAGTATTGGAAATAATACTCTAAAAAAAATAAAAAGTGAGCTTAAACCAGAAAAATTTACCGGAGGTGTAGAAATAAAAGTAGAGGTAGAAGATACTAAGGGAAACATTAAGAAGGTGAAAGGTACCTATTGGACAACGCCAGAAATAGTTAGAGAATTTAACAAGGGTTGACGTATTGTTCAGTTTAGTCTTGGATGATTTCATCATTTAAGTTTATTGAGTTTTTACCTATGCTGCATGACACACACGCTCATCTAGATATACTTTTACAAAAATTAGGCGAGCTATCTGATAAGCAAACAAAAATCGACCGTAACAGAGTAGATAATCTACTTATTCAACATGAATTTGTAATTCAGCCTACTACCAATAGCGCCAACTTTGAGTACGTATATAGACTTTTGAAAGGTTTCGAAAAGGTATTTTTCTTAATTGGTTCCCATCCTGAAATAGTCAAGCAAGACTTCGACTTAGCTAGTTATTTAGAGTCTCAAAGAGAGGTAATTGTAGAATTAGAAACTGAAACAGAGATGTCGCAGAAGGTAGTAGGTTTAGGTGAAGTTGGTTTAGACTATCACTATACACAAGAACCTGAAATAATCAAAAATCAAATTGCCCTGTTTGAAGAGCAGATAGCATTAGGAATAAAATTAAAACTACCACTTGTTATTCACTGTCGCGAAGCTTTTAAAGATTTGTTTAGCATAATTAAAGAGTATCCGGAAATGCATGGTCATTTTTTGGTTCATTGCTTTACAGATGATACCGATGCTCTGAAGCAGGTTTTGAGATTTGGTGGAAAAGTTGCCTTTGGAGGTGTGTCTACTTTCAAGTCTGCCAACGAACTCCAGGATGCTATCAAATTTTGCCCCAATGATAGTTTTATGTTAGAAACTGACCTACCATTTCTTGCTCCAACCCCCTATCGTGGGAAAACCTGCACTCCAGATATGATAAGCTTGATAGCCAAAAAGGTATCTGAAATCAAACAACAACCTGAAAGTGAGGTCTGGGAATCTTCTTTGACTAATAGCAGAGATCTATTTGGCGTGTTCTTTTAATAGCTAATCTTTCTAGTGGCATGCTTGATAATCCACTTTGTATTCTTGTTGTCAGAGTTTTTATGTTTATCCAAAAAAGTAACCGCTGCAGTTTTATTTACCTTTAAATAGTCCGTAATGTTGTTAGCTACTGACTTTTGCACAAATTTTATATCATCCTGAATTAAGTTATCTAATATTTGAAAACTGGTTCTGGACTATTTATAAATTCTTCTAGCTTTGAAGACCAAGGAAGCTTAGGTCTGCAACCTTCTGAAGCTAATCTCCTTAGATGAAAACTTGCTGCTAAAGACCAATGTTGCATCTGCTGGATAGTCTTTTGAGGATAGAGTCTTAGAAAAGGTCTAATAGCATATTCTCCGGTATTTCTTTGAGTTATTTCTTCAATAGCCTGAATAGAGATATTATAATGATCTAAACCGTATGTTTCTACAAACTTGCCAATAGGTAATATCCAATAGTAGTTTGTAAACATACCTGTTTCCTTAGGATTTTTAGGACCAAGAATAGAACACAGTACCTCTATAGCTTGGACATAGTTCTGTGGCAGATGTTTTTGTAGCTGATTCGCATGCAGAACTACTCTTTGTGTATAATTGAGGTTTTTAGATTCATTCTCAATCTCACTTATATAATGTTCAGAATCAAAACTTGGATAAACTTTTAATATTTTATCGCTCAATAACTGAGCTAGATTAGATCCGAAAGAGTCTGTTATACTGTAACTAGTAGGCATATAAATAAGTGTTTACAAAATTATTCTTTGCTCTTACCTGAAAAACTCATAAATAGAATATACCTACATGCAGTAATAATAAAAGCCAGTAGAATAACAACTGTAGTCATCGCAATAAACAAATGAGACATACTAATATCAGGCAAGGTACCTCCTGGACTATACTCACTACTAGCTGGAGTGCGTATACCGTTGACTCTAACATCTGATATTGGTTGGCACATTCCACTGCCTATGTCAAAGAATCCCTTGGGACACCTCACATTAGGACCACAAATTAATAATTCGTTGTTTTCAGTATTGTACTTACAAGGTACTCCAGGTATTTTAAACCTAATGCTAATTGTTGGAAAATTGGACAGTTCATCTCCCATAAATCAGATATGGTTAAGACTAGTTATACATTTTGTAGATTAGATAGCCTGTTGCTAGGAACTGGTTCATTTGGTTTAAAACCAACCAAAATATTATTGATAGGGCAATTAAGTTGAAAGGGTTGGATACACTCAGAAGGACAAAAATAAGTAGTATGAAATGTACAAAAGTATATATACCTACTGAGCTTACCATTATATTATAGGAATTGTCTTTTTGCTTAGCTCCTCCTCCAGTAGCCACCCATCTTTCCTTCTTTCTAAAAACAAAATTCTTAACTATAGCAAAACTATATGCCCACATTGACAAGTTATAAGCCAAAATCGTCCCTAGCCTAGCATTTGGATATACATAAGTAGGTAAGATTATTAAGACACTAATCAATCCAAAAATAAACGGTAAAGGAATAGTATCAATAAATTGGTGACTATAGAAATATAATGCATACATGCCTCCAAAAGGTATTATAAATCTAGCCAACGAAGACAAGAAAAACATAAACCCACTAATATAGCACATCTTTGATAACCAACTGACTTTAGCCTGCCAAAACATTTTACTAGTAGCCAAGGTTACAGAACCCTGACACCACCTAGTCTGCTGTTTGAAGAAAGAGTAAGGATTATCTGGACACTCACCCAACGCCAAAATTAAAGGTATATATTTAATTAAATAGCCATTTTGAACTAAATTGTAACCTGTCCAAACGTCTTCAGAGTGTTCTATTTGATAAAAACCGCCCGCCTTTTGTAAAGCAGACCTCCTATAAATAGCATTACTACCAACACAGATAGCTCCCTTAAAGTAAGCGCGAGAAACCTGTACTATCTTGTAGAAAAAGGTTTGAATAGTTACTGCACCGTATTGAAGCATAGACTTCTTATGCAGATTATGATCATGATCGAAGGCTTGAGGACTCTGCACAATACCTACTTTCTCATCAGCAGTATAAGGAAGCAAGTGTTTTATAAATTCAGGTTTTGGTCTAAAGTCTGCATCAAAAACAACTATAAACTCACTATTTGTGTTTTCATAGCCAAATTTAAGATTACCAGCTTTTTTCATTTCTCCTCTGTTTGGTCTAGAGAGATAATTAAATTTATAGGCTTCTGCTAAAGCCTTTGCATCCTCACTGGCCCTATCGTCCAAGACATAGACATTGTAGTTATCATAGTCAATCTTAGAAACACCTTCCCAAGTATTATTTAAAATTTTTAGATCTTCACCGCAAATTGGTAAAAATATATCGATGGATGGATTATAACCATTCTTAAAGTAATTATCTTGTATTCTTTTATGTTTTTTTAGGTCAAAGTTTTTGTAACCATATAAGTTTACTTGGGCTGCAATTAATAAAAAAGTTGATACAAAAATAGTTAAAAAACCGAAAACTAATCCGTACTTTACATCTATCAAGGCAAAGTAACTGAAAGATATTATAGTCATCGTAGTGGTAATGATGCTAAGTATGTTTATGCATCTATAAATAAAGGCGTTTTGCTTAGTATAAAAGAAAATATCTAACATAGAAATTGTAATTATGCTCAGTTCAAATAACCAAATATACTTATTTTAATTTTGTAAAGTATTATATTATATAAATTATAATATTGGCTGTTTAGGAATAGAAAAAACCGTAAACGACAGCGGTGACCTCA
>JBCDGH010000030.1:0-14229 GCA_038751365.1 Patescibacteria group bacterium
AGAGTTGCTATCACAAGATGTAGAAGTACCAGTTGATGAAGAGCCTGAAGTATTGGTTGAACCGGAGGTATTGGTAGACCCTGAAGTGTTGCCACTTGTTGATGTACCAGCTGAGGTATTACTGTCGCTTGTAGAAGATGAGGGTGTACTACCAGTAACTCCATAATAAATATCAGAACCAGAGTTATGAGAATTTTGGATTGGATTAACAGCGATTACTCTAGAAGTAGCGTTATCACTAGTTTTTCCAGCAATTACAGTCTTGGAACCGCTAAAGCCAATTCTAGCAGTATTAGGTCCTGAACCTCCATTAGAAGCAGACATGTACTGAAGCCTCTCAGTCATACCTGAATTTAGCTTCATATAAAAACCATCACCACCGGAATAATCTGCAATTGGAGTGCCGTTCACTTTAATATCATCTCTATCGACCATACGAGCTGCAGAAATACCAGCAAGATAAACAGAACCGTCAGCAGCAGCTTTTATGTCTTCTACTCTTAGGGTGTTTCCTAAACCACTATTTAATCTTGAAAGAAAGTATTGAGCAGTTTCTGTGCTCCCATTTGCTGGATTTAATCTAGCGTAATAACTAAAGCTAGGTGCGCCAGAAAGGTTTGAAGTTTGATTATAATTATCTATGACCACGGTAGACTGGGTCTGCGTTAAATCATCAATTTTCTTGGAAAAAACGTTATTCCCACCATCAGTAATTCCTACCATGTAGAGTTTTCCATCCAAGCCCATACTAAGGGTGTTTATCGAGCTATCAGCGCACAAACTTGCTGAATCTGCCTCAGGATTAGTCCAATCATAACCTGTCCACTTTTCAGTTCCAGTGTAAGAGTAAGCCTTTATAAAAGCCATTTTTAATTGACCACTACAACCCCCCGAGTTTTTCTGCGTATAGCCAGACAAGAATACTGATTCAGAAGCACTATCAACAGCTATATCGTAAACACCACTGTTGCTAAGACTAAAAGTACCTATAGAAGTTCCGTTTGCTTCGTATATCTTAACATTTTTATTCACCAAAGCAGCTACTTTACCATCAGCCGCTACAGCCACTTTTCTACCATTGGACTCACTGCCTGAACCTCCACTACCAAAACTATCTTGCCAGAGAATACTACTCGCACTAGAATTTAGTTTATAGACTCCTTTGTCAGTATTTACTATGATAGAGTTGTCATTTCTATCTAAGTCAAGGTCATCAATATAACCACCTACTCTGGTCAGCGAATCAATAGTAGTACCGTCATTATTTAGCCTCAAGATAGCCCCATCTCCTCCTGAATCAAGGGTAATAGGTGTCTTACTAAAGTCATTACCTGATATAGTAGAAGCTACTACTATAGTTTGATCACCTTGAACCTCCACGCCAGCCATATAATCATCTAAGCCACCACCTAAATAACCTAAGGTCGAGTAAGAGGTGTCAAAAATGGTTGCACTCACGACCTGAAATTTGTCAGAGTTGAGATGTATACCAAAACCAACTACTAAGGCTAGTATAACAGCTATAAAATATTTAAAGAAAGTAGGATTTGTACTTTTAGATTGACTTGTAAATTTTGTAGGCATAAGCAAATTCGGCAGGAGTTTAAAAAACAATTTTAATCTTGTAAAGTTAGTTTTTGAATCTAAGGTTGAAGTTGACAAATGCCAGTATACTTAGCTATTGATTAGTTTGTTTATGCCTACATTATTTACCCAAATAATAAGTGGAGAATTATCAAGCCATAAAATCTGGGAAGATAATTATACATTTGCTTTCTTAGATATTTACCCAGTGAGTGCTGGGCACGTCCTAATAGTGCCTAAGATAGAGGTAGATTATTTTGTAGATGTTCCCGAGCCATACTATACTAAAGTTTTTCAAACAGCTAAAAAAATATCTCCTGCAATTCAACAAGTAACTATCTCCCGAAGAATCGCTATGTTAGTACAAGGAGATGAGGTACCACATTTTCACCTACATCTTATCCCAATATACAATGACCAAACTTTGTTAGGAGCCAAAAGTAAAGCTTCTCAGGAGCAGCTTAAAGATACTCAACAACAAATTATTAAACATTTTTCGGTACATTTAGATATTCAAGAGTAGAGCGCATTAGCTCTGAAATTGCTGGACCAATAGTGTCTCCAGAGAAGTTGTCTACTTGACCGGGTTTAGGCTCATCTATTTTAACTAAAAAAACTATTGGATTAGTTGTGTTGGTGTTAAAGCAAATCATTGTATGGATATATAATCCTCTCTTTCGATTATCTTGATAAGTGTAAACTTTTCCATTCTCATTGGTTATTTTCTCAGCAGTTCCAGTTTTGCAAGCAATATCATAACCAGCTACTCTGGCTTTATTAGCCCCTACTCCTGGTTGGGTATTCTCAATTAGACCAACCATATGTCCAGTTACTTGCCTAGCAACACTTTCTTTGATAACTTGTTTTGGTATTTCCCTGCGAATAGGACTGTTCGGGTCAGTACCAAAGTCCTCTGTACCATCTGAATACTCAATTTTTTCTACTAAATATGGTTCTACCATCATACCCCTATTTGCAATAGCTGTAAATGACCTAACTAATTGTACAGGTGACAGAAAAAAGCCCTGACCGAAACCATAACGGGCATAACAAGAAGGACAGTTAATATCTTGGGCAAAAATATCTTGATTCCTAGTTCCGCTTGAATCCCCAGGTAAACCTAGATTAGTACCCCTACCAAAACCAAATAGTTCTTCAAAGTAGTATCTAGTTCGAGTATTACCAAGATTATCTACAACATCGGAGATACAAGTGTTTATTGAGTATAAAATACACACGTCAAGACCAATAGCACCCATAGACTGAAAAGATTTACCTTTAGAGTTTTGGATATATAGCTTATCTCCGTTTAACGCCTGATATACTTTTCCCTTTGCATCATAGTCAGTAAATGCAAAGTTAGGTGGTACCCCAATAATCTGACCTTGGCTACCGATTCTACCTAGCTGGTAATCATTCAGAGCTGCAGCGATAGTCAGCGGTTTCATTACAGAACCTACTTCGTAGTCACCTCCTGAAGCCTGATTTCTATAAACTTCTGGATTAGAGCTAAAATCATAGTAACTTTCTGGATCAAAAGTCGGAGCTGAAGCCATAGAAAGTATCTTTCCAGTTTTTGCTTCCATAGCAATTGCAGTAGCATTTCTAGGCATTCTATCTCCACTTGCATTATCTCTAAGCGCCTTATCTAATATACTCTCAGTTTTGAGCTGTAAATTTTTATCAATTGTAGTATAAATATTAGCTCCATCTTCTACTTTAAGATCATCACTTGAATCAGAATTAATTTCATTGTTGTACTTTTTACGACCATTTAAACCACCTAATAAAGAACAATATTTTTGCTCTAAGCCATAATAACCGATAGTGTATTCAATACCAGCAGTCCCTCTTTGTTCATTCTCATAAACCATATCTCTACAACCTCCTATCTTAAGTGCCTCTTCCTTGCCTACTTGGTATTTTGGTACATAACCAATGGTTTGGGCTAGCAAAGGTCCTTGCGGGTAAGACCTGATCTCTTTCTCTTGAATATTAAGACCTGTCCTTCTCATATAATCTTTGCTTTCTTCATTAGTCCTTAAATACTCAACTACAGATTTTTGGTTTTCACTAATAAACTGCTTTATCAAAACGTACTTTCGCGGCTTTTCTCTATCTGTCTCTTTTTTCAGTAGGTCATAAACTTCATTATAAGGTAAGTTAAGACTTCCAGAAATCCAATTCACAACATCGTGCAAATCAACTCCCTGCCGAAGTAGACCTTTCAATTGGGAAGGATTAAAAAATAGATTCGCTACATTTTGAGTCGCAGTAAGTGGTATGTATCTTCTTCCTGAACTAATAGTTTGAGAAGAGTCTTGGATATACACTTGACCTCTTCTGGCTAGTATTAGCTGACTAGGACTAGTACTTAGATCTTGAGCAGTAAAACCCCATTCGGTGTCATCACTAATCACTTGCAATTGGGCAAAGTTGAATAGAATAGCTAAAAAAACTAATCCAAAAACAATTTTTACTAGCTGAATTTTTGGTAAATTTAGTGAGATTCCTTTGAAGACAAACCTAACTAAAAAAACTATGAGCAGCAAAGGGAGTAACACAAGTCTCAATATCATTGTAATTCTAGCTATATAGTTAGTTTTAGCAGCACCTTTCTCTTTCTGAGATGACTTAGAGACTCTTCTGGAATTGAACCTCTTAGAATTGGTATTCTGAGATGAGGAAAAAATACTACTATACCAAGGTTGCTTTTTGCCCCTAGTCATATTTCTAAAATCAAAGGTAGCTGAATTTTTTTTTGGCATAACAAGCTTTACAAAAAAGTCATTTATAATCTAATCCTAGAGAGTTATAAGCAAAGTATTTTGTCAATTTATGTTAGCTTCGCATTTTCTCAAAAAGTTAAAAAACATTAAACAAGATAGATTGCATCAGACTAAAGGCTTGGGTACTGTTTTGGTCAATAATTTTGAAGATTTTCTAGATTCACAAAGGTTTACTAATCTACTATCCAAGTTTGAAGAACTGGAACAAAAGCAAATATTTCTAGAAATATCTACAGAAAGAAAGACAAATGGTCTAGAGTTACCTTTGAGTACAGAGGTTATATGTATTACTGGTAGCTTTGATTTAGATAGGAACACAATTAAAGCCAAGTTAGAAGACCTAGGGGCTAAAGTAGTAAACTCGATTACTTCCAAAACAACTATTTTACTAGCAGGTGAAAATGCAGGCAGTAAGATAGATAAAGCCAAACAGAAAAATATTAAAATACTCAATAACCTAGATCAACTTATTGGAAATAAATAAATTACAACTAGCATTATGTTTCTACCTTCACTCTTAGAATACTCTACTCAAGACCTGCAGCACAAAATAACACTCCTAAAAAATAACACTCCTAAATACTACCAATTGAGTAAAAATCCAGACAAACACACATTACATCTACATCTAGATTTTGTCTTACCTGGCTTTGCCAAGGATCGTAGAATTATGACCAGCCTATCTCCAGTCCAAGTAATCGAAATTTTGGAACTATCTTATTCAAAGGATATGTTGAATCTAACCATTCATCTTATGGGCGATGTGGAAGATTTACTGGAAGCTTTTAAATTTTTTAGCCAATACAAATTGAATCCGTTATGGGAATACACAATATTTGTACCCGAACGATACTTAGATAGCTGGGCAGCTTCAGATCGAAGTAATCATAATACTAATTTTAATACTGGTATTTGGTACGACTATGGGGAGTGGGATACCAAAACTTTTGAGCAGAGTAGACACTTTCTACTAATGTCTGTGGTTGCTGGTAAGTCTGGTCAAAAATTAGCTGACGAGGTAGCTAACAAAGCTAAAGCAGTTACCTCAGAACATCCTGATAAACAATTCATATTTGACGGTGGCTGGAGTATAGAAAAAGACAATAATTTGAGTAATGTACAAATAGTTAGTTATTCAAGTTTTTGGAATAAGTTTTTGGAAAAATAATACAACTCTTCTTAGGTTAACTTACACAAACTTTCATCTAAACTATACTTGTAAATAAGTAATTAATTGTGGGATTTAGGAGTGTAAACCGGTATAAAATTCTAGTCCAAAAGTTTTTTGAGTGTACGGCGGACAATTTTGGGTATTCTAAATAATTGGTCAAAAGTATTTTTAATTTCTGAATCAGTTTGCGGTTCTTGCTTGTAATATTTAATCAGTCTTTGGTAAAGAGCTATATAGTCAGTCACAATATCTTTGTTTATTAATTCCTTAACTGACAACAAAGCATTATCAGATATTTGCTTTTTTAAGCCTTTATCCAAATAAATTTGCTCAGCATATTCAGTCATTTCGTCTACACTGCCTTTGTACCCGTTATAACCAGTATTCAGTAAATAATCTACGCTTTCATCATCTACAGATATAATGGGCAGACCTAAAGACAAAGCTTCAAAAATATTCGTAGGTAGATTCTCAGTATGTGATGTAAAGATAAAAACATCTGATATGCTACCGATACTACTGAGGTCTTGAGGGGTATATTTTCCAGAAAATATTACTTTATCCTGAACTCCTAAATGCTTTGCCAAATTCTGCAGCTCTTCTATCTCTGGTCCCTGACCGCTTATCAAATATTTGATATTATTATATTTTTTTAAGAGCTGGTGTAAAACTACCAAGCCTATATCAACAGTTTTTTCTTCGGCAACTCTGCAAAAGGTTACAAAAACAAAGTCATCTTTTTTAATTCCTAGTTGCTTAGCCAAGGAATGATCTTTAGACTTAGGTTTCAGATAATCGCCATTAGGTACATTTAAAAGCTGTGTTACAGGAGTCTCGAAACCAACTTGGGCTAGATACTTATAAACTTTCTGCGAGGGAGCAGTAATATGGCTATAATTATTACAGACTAGTCTTATATGCTGACGTATGATTTCTTTTCTGGCTGGCACCTGTAGATAAGGATAGCTTTCAACAAAAGTGTGAAAAGTATGTACGCTAGGTACCGATAACTTAGTTGAGACTACTATACCTTCGGCTGCACCTATAAAAATGTCATGAGTATGAACTAGCTCAACTTGATTTTTTTTAAAAAATTTTACTACATCATCGATATAGTCATAAGGGATAGCTAAATCTGGAGAGACTTTATTCTTAGTTCGAATAGATTTTAGTGGCAATACATTATCGGGGTACTCAACTCCTTTCACTTTAGGGGTGGCTATAAAAACCTCTACTCCTTTTTTTCTCAAAGCATTTTCTAAATTTTGCACCGCTATACTTACACCATTTAGATTAGGTGGGTAAGTATTAGTGAGAATCCCTATTTTCATAATGTGGTAAAAGCGCAAGTAAAACAACTGGATAGAGTTTGCAACCGCCGATATTATAGGTTTTTTTAAAAGATTTATAGTTTTGTCAACTCCCAAATCTCCAACTTTTCCTGAGAGAGAGTTTGTTTCACTTTATCTAGATGCACCCACCTTGCTTCATAATTTTCCCAATTAGTTTTAGGTCTGCTCGATCCAGTGTAAGACATTAGATTCAGATAGTTTTGACTTCCTTTATAAAGACAACCTAAGGCTAAAAATCTTACTACAGATACTGCATAATCTTCATAGTTAGCAAAATAAGCTGGTCGCAAAATCCTTAGATCCCAATTATCCAAATTAGTTTCTTCTTTAGTTTCTCTAAGCCCTGCTAATTCTAGAGCCTCATCTTTATCTACACCTCCCTGTGGGAAACACCAGCCAACATCACTAGGTAGCCAATTTTTTCTCCTCAGTAGTAGAAATTCTTGTTTATGACTTCCTTTCTCAATAATATTCACTATGGTTTTACGATATACTCCTTTAAAATAAAACTGCTGTAAAGTAGTCCACCACCACAAGGTAAATACTGAATCCCAGATTCGCCTTCGACGATAAGGCTGCATTATAAATCTAAAAATCCACTCTATACCTAAATCGTTAAATAGCGAAGGAGGTTTTTTTTGCTTAGCTCCTATATTAAGATGGTCTAAGGCAGCCCCCACTCCAGTAGCTAAAGTAAAAGATATTTCATTATCACGCTGTAAATTATCAATAAAAAACTCTTGCTTACCACTACTGCCACCTAAACATACTAAAATTATGTCAGGTTTAGTTTTTTTAATATACTCTTTTGCTTTTTTTAAATCTGGAAATGCAGCAAAAAGATTATCCGAATTTAAAACCACCCCGTCATTTTTTATTTCTCTCAGAAACGCAGGACTAAGTTGATCCCTCATCAAATCCGATTTACTGTCTTTAGTCCACAAGTCTAAACTTAACTTAGGATATTTTTCCAGCACTTGCCCTCTTACAGCTTTAGCATTGCTTGAGCCACCACCAATAATAAGTACAGACCACTTTTTTTTCTGAGCAATTGTAAAGAGGTTGTACACAAAATCACGCCCTAGTATTACCTCGTTTTGAGTACTTTTACTCATATCAGTCTTACCAATCAGATTATAAGCGCCAGATGTAAAAGTAGAAATACACTCTACGAGAAAAACTACAAGGAAAAATATTACTCTAACTAAAAATGGTAAGCCAGCTGCAAACTTCCAGTAGGCATTTACATTTGGAGATTCTTTAGAAATTCTAAATTGCGCCCAATGGAGACCTTGACCGTCAACAGCTGAGAAATCAGCCCTATTTAATACACTTCTATAAAAAGGATTGCGATTAGCTCTAAGTAGAAACTCACTGTAAAGAAAAAAAAGGGTTTTTTTAGAGTTTTTTCGTACCTTTAATAACTTTTCCAGCAGTTCAGTTTTGGTTATTTGTGGGAGGTCAACGCCTAGTAATTTTGATGGCATATCTACCTCTTTATTATGGGTTTATTTTTATTATAGTCAAGTTCTGACTATTGAGTTTTCCTACCATTTTTATGGCTTAAAGCAGCTTTAGTTTGTATGCTTTTCATAAAGCTAACCACTCTCTGATCTACGATAAAATCAGAACGACTAAGCTTTCTTTTTAACCTAATACCTTTTAGAGTCCTTGATCTACTTAAAGCTACATAAGTCTGACCATGTGAAAAAGCACCCCTTCCCAAATCAATCATTACTTGATCAAAAGTTTGTCCCTGAGATTTATGAATTGTAACTGCCCAAGCTAGCTTTACAGGATACTGCGTCATAGAACCTAAGACCTTCGATTCTACCCTATTTTCTTCCTCATTGTATACAAATTTAATATTCTCCCATTTTTCAGGCTCAACTTCATATTCTTTTCCAGAATCTAGTCTAACTACTATTGTCTGGTCATCTAGTTTGGTTACTATGCCAGTGGTCCCATTCACCCAGCGACCTTGAGAGTCATTACGAATAAACATGATATGAGCTTGTTCTTTGAGTATCAGTAATTCTTCAGCCTGGCAATCTCTAGCACGAAAATCACCTTCTATTACAGCTTGGTACATTATCTCCGGAGCTTTTAAAAGTCCTAACTTATGAGTATTAATGCTATATGCTAATTGGTTGGTAGAGGTTAAGTTTATATAGTTTTCTTGACCCGTCTCAGAAGTGCTTACAAAGCGTGAGTTGATGACTCCAAGTAAGGCATCACTGATAAGACCTTGCTTAACTTGATTCAATATTCTCAAGAAGTCTTGATCGTTAATTTGTCTATAGTTTTTAGTTAATTCTATATGCCTTATATTTAAATTACTGAATGAAGGTGCACTAAAAAAATATGGAGAGCTATAAAGCTGGTTAAAAAAACTCGAATCCTCTCTCCTAACCACTGGAGGCAACTGAAATAAATCACCAACAAAAATCATTTGCACTCCTCCAAATGGTATATTTTTACCTCTGTTAATTCTCAAAAATCTATCTATAGCATCCATTTGATCTGCTCTAACCATAGACACTTCGTCAATGATGATAGTTTGAATATTTTTAATTAGTTTCTTTTGTACAGGATTCTTAGTCACCTGTACATCTTCAGGTAATATAAATCTCGGTGGTAATAAACAAAACTTATGAATAGTCTGACCCCTGGCATTAATAGCTGCTAAACCAGTAGGAGCTAAGACTACTACATCTTTAAAAGTGCTTGCTACATAATTCTTCAAAAGTGTAGACTTACCTGTACCTGCCTCACCAGTAAGAAATATATGATTATCAGAGTTATCCATCAGATCTATTGCTTTACTAAATTCCTTATTTTGCTCATCAAGGTTGGTAGTACTCATTACTATAGTACGACTGACATCTTTAAATACCGCAAGCATCTATGTCATTTTGATTTACAATAAGCCAATTTTGAATTTTAATTCACTTGTGAAACCTAGGTTAAAAGCTAAACACAGCAAGCGAACTACAGACTATATACTTAGTTTTGTTAGTTTAATCGTTATTGGCTGCGTTCTCACAATTTTATACCGAACTAATAATTCAGTAAATATTCAAGAGTTTATTAAATCTGCAGGACTCTGGGGACCGATTATCTACATGATTGCTCACGCTTTGGTTATCATTATCTCACCTACAGGCGGAGGTAGTCTACTTATTGTTTCTTCAGGTGCCTTGTTTGGATTTATTCCAGGGATTATTTACTCGTTTATTTCTGGCGTGGTAGGAGCCTCAATCAACTACTTCCTAGCCGGAGTATTTGGTCAAAAAATCATAGCCAAACTAGTAGAAACAAAAACAGATTCCTGGTTTTATAATGTAGGTAGTACTTTAAAAAACTTAAGTATTTGGTTACTAATTCCAGTTTTCTCGTCTGCGGCTTTTAACGTATTATGTTATGTTGCAGGTTTAACAAATATGCGTTATCAAAAATTTTTATCTATAGTGGTCATAAGTTCAATTGCTAATGTACCAGTCTATGTAGCCATCGGATCTAGCTTAATCAACCCAAGTGGAATTGTAGCAAGGCTAGCTTTGCCAGTTCTGATTATATTAGCTATAATTATATTTTTGATCGAAGAGTTAGTTCGAAGAAAATCAGATACACTTAAGTCTCTAAAATCAACATTTAAGTAATTAAGTAGATTTCTTATCAAATACAAAATTTAGATTTTTAAAATACTTACGCTCAAGCTGATACCTCCAGCCAATCCAATTAGTAAAATTCTATCTCCTGGCTTTATTTCTCCATTTTCAATAGATAAAGAGATACCTACTGGCAAGCTACTGGACGCTAAATTCCCGTACTCTTTAATTGTTATTTTAACTTTAGCAGCTGGAATTTGGGTTATTCCTATAAAATCCACTAAAAAACTTTCAGATACCTGATGTATGTAGATTTTTGCAAAATCCGAGTAGTCAAAATTTGATTCCTGCAAGCAGCTTTGTAAAAAATCTGAACCAAGATCATTAAAAGCTTCTTTTAGAGCTTCGCCACCTCCATGAAAATAAGAATATTCATCCCCTCTGGGATGTCTAGTACCTCCACCAGGCAATCTACCAGCACTCCAATATTTACTTAAAGCTATAGATTTTTGAAATAAAAAGGAATTATGGTTTTCGTCTGAATCTTTTTGTAAAAGAAAAGCGCTACCAGAATCTCCAAAAGTATATCCAGCAAAGGAGTTTTTGAGATCATCTCGATCTTGTAATTTTTGCTTGAAACTAACACTTGGTTTCTCTCCAGTTACGACTAGAGCTTTAGTGTACCTTCCATTTTCGATAAACGTTTGAGCAACTTCTAGGCCATTAATAAAACTATTACAAGCATTTTTAATATCAAAGCAATGAGCTGAAGTACCAATTGCCTCTTGAATTATATGACTAGTTGCAGGTTCAATTAAATCCTGAGTAGCAGAAGCAAAAATTAGTAAATCAACATCACTAATATCTACATCTTTTTTTGTTGTAAGTTTTTTTATTGCTTGAATAGCCATGGTTGAAGAAAACTCTTCATCGGCGGCTAAGGGTCTAGATTTGATACCTGTAATTTTTTGGATTAATCCACTTGTTATTCTAATATGCGGGTTATTTTCTTTAATAATACTTTCTACTTCCAAACTATCTCTTTGTCGTTCTGGAAAATAGTGACTAATACCAATAATTTTAACTGCCATAACATTCTTGAAATTTGTTTAAATAATTTTCTTTTGGATGGTAATTTAATTCTTGTTTAGCTTTAGTTATATCTAGTGTGTATTCGGAGCTAAGCTGCATAACAACATATCTTGTAAGAATGGGCTCATTTAAAAAAGGAAGTAACTTATAGTTCACTTCTAATATATGAGCTAGTGACCAAGCAAAGTGCTTATTTATTTTTAGATATTTTTCAGGAAAGTTATTTACTACTTTAAATTTATCTAGGATATTTATTAGAGTATCATTTTTAGTATCTGCAATATTATATATCTGGTTTTTGACACGATAATTTATAGCTAATTCTACCGCTAAAGCTAGATTCCCAACATAGGTTAGAGAGACTCGGTTTTTACCATCACCAATTAACAAAAACTTATTAAGCTTTGGCTTTCTAGCCCTGATTAACCTAGGAAAGATAGTCGTGTCATTTTTTCCATAAACAGCGTGGGGTCTGAAAATAATATAATTACTACAATTATTGACCACTTCTTGCTCTGCTTCCCATTTTGTTTCCTGATAAGAATTTAAATATTTTATTGGCTTTACAGTATTTTCCGTAATTAAATCTTTAGGTTTGAAAGGGTCGTAAATGCTTGCTGTACTAATGTGTATAAACTTTGCCTTAGGAAATGAATTTATTATATTTCTTGTACCTATAGTGTTTACTTTATGCATTTGAGTATATTGACCCCAATGAGTTACAGAACCAGCGCAATTAATAACAATATCAGGCTGTATGCGACTTTCAAATTTACCCTCAGAAATATCCCAGGAATAGTAATGCTGCACTAAATCTTCTAAGACAAACTTCTCTCTTCTACCAAAAGCGTAAACTTTATAGCCTTTACCTACAAAATATCTGGTAAAATAATTACCTACAAAGCCTGTAGCCCCTATTATTGCAATGGATTTAGTACTCATTCGCTAAGACAATTTTTTTTAGTTGGTTTTTATCTACTTTTTGACTTCTGCCGAAGGTAGGTAAGCTTTTTATAATCAGAAATTTATCAGGATAAGCATACTTGTCAATTGAGTATTTTCCTGTTTTGAGTTGGTTTTGTACTGTTTCTAAAAAAGCAGAGTCTGATTGGGTATTAAGATTATTTCTCACAATAATCAAAATTACTTTTTCGTCTTGCTTATCATGGTCAAAAATTCCAAGCATACTACATTGCTCAATACCAGGTATTTGACTAATTGTAGTTTCAAAGAGTGTAGGATAAATATTAAAGTGACTTTTAATGATCATATCTTTTTTACGTGACATTAAAATTAGCCTACCTATCTTATCAAGCTTACAAATATCACCAGTATTAACTTGGTTTAACCTTTTTTTTCCTAAATACCTATCACACATATTCGGACCTCTCACCAAAAGTTCTTCGTCATCCGCAAAATTTATATCTATACCATCAAAGGGTTTGCCAAGTAGATCACCCTTTCCATTATATGCTATTTTCTCTTTAGCCTGAACCAAAGATATAGGTAAAATTTCTGTCATTCCATAGACTGACCAAATAATAGTCTGAGGTTCTACAATCTCTTGTAAATTGCTTAAAAATGATTTTAGGACTGGAGTCGAGCCAGTAATTATTGTAGATACTTGCTTTGGTAATTTCAATTTTTTTTGGTTGCAATATTTAATTAGACTTTGCAAGTTTTTAGGTATATCAAAAAGATGAGTAATTTGAAATTTCATTAAGTTCTTATAATACTTCTTGGATTCAAAAGTTAAACTATCATTCAAAACTACTGAACTACCAGAAGCCAGTGCTGGTAAAATAATATAATATTGGTTAGTAAAAAATACATCCTGGTGACTACTCTGAAGACTATTTTTCACTAAACGCACCATTGAGTCAAAAGATTCGCTTGTATGAACAACTCCCGAGGGAGCAGATGTAGTTCCAGAGGTAAAAGTAACTTGAATATCACCTGATAGCTCTTCCTCGATAAAATCATTTTTTTGACTATTATGATTCAACAAATTTTTTAAGTGAAAGCCTGCTTTAACAGGTAGCCAGAAGCCAGTGCGAATAATTTTAATATTTTTAAATAGGCTTCCAGTTTCTGGTAATTCTATGTTTCTCTCCCTTAGAGCTTTTCTGATAAAACCAAACCTTTGAAGTCCCAATATCAAAGACTCACAAAAGACCCATTTTGGCTCAGATATATTAACTCTAGATTTAAAATTTTCTTCACCCATTGCTGGGTCAGCAGTAACTAGAACGCCTCCAGCTCTGACCACCCCTAGTAAAACAATTATAGCTTCAATACTTGGCTTAACTAAAAATAAGACTCTATCTTTTCTTTGAAAACCATTTTTAATCAAATTCACAGCTAAACTGTCTACCTTGTTGCTCAACTCACTCCAAGAAATAGCTTTCCCCGAAGCGGTTTTTATAGCTAGCTTTTCTTTTTGAGAAATCGCTTGTTTGCATACCTGTCTCAAAAGATAATTAGTATATAAAATCATTTTTTTGCGTTATTACATGTAGTAGCAAGTTATTATATTCTTTTGTTCAGTTCTTTCTGCATTTTTTTATTTGCAGTATGCGGAGTAAAAGCTGCATAATGTATAAAATAGTAATCATTATACCAAAAATTAT
>JBCDGH010000031.1:0-13954 GCA_038751365.1 Patescibacteria group bacterium
CCGTTATTCAAACAACGGTACGCAATGGTCTAATTCTACTGAAATACCAAACATCAACACTAATAAACCAGTTCAAGCTTTTATTAGATCTGGAACTTATACTATAGTCTATATTGGCTTAGATGGTAATATGTATTATCAGTACTTCGGTGACGGGGGGTGGAAAAGACCTGCTGGAGTAGGGTACTCAAATAGTAACGTTGAATCTCTAAGTATAGTTATTGATGGTGGCTTTATAAATAGTTACTACAACGATGCAAATCAGCGTCTCCAACACATTTATTCTAATACTCCAATAACAAACTGGGTAGTTCAGGAAAACTTATACTATGGGACTTTAGACTTAAGCTAATTTTTAATAATGGAAAATTTTCGATCTAATAGCAAAAAAGACATACAGATTACTCAGCTTAACCCAGGCGGTGATAGGCAAGATGGAATTCATATTGCACGTGAGTCATTAAGTTTAGACTTTTCACCTGAAAATCAAGAGAAGATTAGACAAAAATCGATTGTAGTTGATTTATGTTCAAGTGTAGAGGAGAATAAACCCTCTTTAGAATTAGCTTTAAAGCAGAAACCCCCTTTGATTTTAACTGGTTCTGAGTTAACCTTTAGTCAAAAAGAAGAGGATAAAAAAGCTAAACCAGAAATGTCTGATTATTATCGTAGAGCAGAGCTTTATACGCTGAGAGCCATTGGTTATGCTAGAAGATATGGAGGTAGAGTTCTCGGAGTATGTTTTGGTTTTCAGTCTATAGCTAAAGAATTATTCTCAACTAATAATAAAAGCTGTGTTCAGCCGTTGAACCAGTGGGTTGCTGGAGAGTCTTTAATAGATATAGACGATAGTTGGGAAGGTATTATAAAGCCTGGTAAATATCAAATTCGTCTAAGTTTAAAAGATGCCGTTATACGAAAAAGTTGGTCTCCTAGCAACGAATTAGGTATAGAAAATATTAGTAATGAATTTATGGAGGTTAAAGTTTTAGGTGAAGGTCCAGAAGTTATTTTACCATCAACTGGAGAGAATGTTAGTTTAGTAATGGGTTATAGAGTAAAGTTTAAAAAATCAGGAGGAGAAATATTAGCTTTGGCTGGACATCCTGAACTACCTATGAGTATGTTAAATCAAGTTATAAAACAAAGAAGTAGTGACTCAAGGTTTAATATGCCATTAAATTTACTAAAATTAGATGATGAGGATAGAAAAAACAGTATGCAATCAATTGAAATAGTAAGTTCGTTTTTATCAAATAATGAGTCCTAAGATTTTACTTCATAATTTAACTATTAAAGGTATAGAGAATGTACCTGGGGTTTTAAATTATGATCAAAGATCACTAGTACTTAGTAACTCAGGTGACACAGTAATCACTCGTAATCGAGTAGATAAAGAATATTTAAAATATTTGGATGAGTTAGGTTACGAAACAAGTACTTTAAATTTTTATGTGTCAAAGACTTCTAAACAAACCTATGACTCTATTTTTTTTGAGCCGGAGCTTTCAGAGTTTTTGAAAGATAAATCGAATAGAGAATTAAGTACCTATAACTTAACAGCTTTGGAAAGTAATTTTGCTCAACAAAATAATTTACAATTTAGTAGCAGATATAAAGTAGCTGAAAAATATGGTAGAAAGTCTTATTTTAGAGAAGTGTGTAAAAAGTTAGACCTTCCGGTAGCCTATGGTTTTGAAAAACTTACAAATATCGAAGAACTCATAAATTGTATACAACAGATTCCAACACCCAAAATACTATTACGCTTAGATGAAGGAGTTTCTGGGGCTGGTAATTTTTTAGTAGATAAAAAAGACTTTATCTTGAAGCAAGAGTCTGAAAAACGCTCTTACATACAGCGTATTTTCGATACTATACCGCAACGTTTAGAAGGTAGTGGCATCACTGTAGAAAACTGGTTTGAAGATGTTATTGCTTCGCCAAGTCTACAATTTCTGATAAATTCAAAAGGTGAAACTAAGCTTTTATCCACTCATGATCAAATTCTTGAAGGGGAGGAAAAATGGTTTGTGGGAAGCAAGTATCCATCTGTATACTCTGATTATATAAATTCTAATGTTTTGCCACAAGGAGAAAAGTTAGGTAAATATTTTTTCAGTCAGGGATTTATAGGCGAGTTTGGGTTAGATATAATTATGACCCACGAAACATACTATTTTGTCGAGGCAAATATAAGGACTCTAGGCACTACCTATCCAAGAGAGTTTGTCAAAAAAGTTAATAACGGAACTTTAGAAGGATTAACTTATATATCTAAAGATGTAGAGTTAAAAAATTTTAAAAATGTGACTTTTGAGTTGCTGATAAAAGTGCTTGAAACCTTAAAATACGACTTTAGATCTAAATCTGGGTTGTTGATTTATAATACAGCTACAATCCCATTAATTGGTAGATTTGATATGGTTTTGGTTGGAACTAATTCTGATATGGTTAATAGTCTAATTCAAGAGGCTCAGATCCTTCTTGATAAAAACTTTGGACTTAGAAAAAAGCTTAGTTCTAATTGACAAAATCAGCCTTATTGCAAAATCCTTTTACGAATACTATGCTATTTACCTCAGAATCAGTGACTTCAGGTCACCCAGACAAAATCTGCGACCAAATCAGTGACGCTATCTTAGATGAATGCTTAGTGCAAGATCCACTTAGCAAAGTAGCCGTTGATACTTGGGTGAAGGATAATTTTGTAGGTATTATTGGTGAGTTGACTACTACAGCTTCTCTAGATTTCGAGGATATCGCTAGAAAAAAGATTTTAGAAATAGGCTACAATAGAGATGAATTAGAGTTTAATAGTCATAATTGCGATATCCAAGTAAAGATTGGTAAACAATCTAACGAAATTAATCAAGCCGTAGTTAAAGATGATTTAGATGTAGGTGCAGGCGATCAAGGAATTATGTTTGGTTTAGCTTGTAACCAGACTGAAGAATTAATGCCATTACCTATAATACTGTCTCATAAACTAGCTTCACAGTTAGAGCGGATTAGAAAAGAAATGGAAGCGAATAATGATTTTAGACTTAGACCAGACGGTAAAACTCAAGTCACTATTGAATTTGATAACAAATTGAAAATACAGAAAATCGAAACTATTTTAATTTCCACGCAGCATTCTAATGATATAACGCAAGCAGAAATTAAGACTTTACTGCATGAAAAAGTAATCGATGTCGTTATTAACGAAATGAGTTTAGATAGGTATTTTACTCCTGAAACTAAAGTTTTTATAAACCCGAGTGGTAGTTTTGTGATTGGCGGTCCTGTGGCTGATAGTGGTTTGACTGGGAGAAAAATTGTCGTTGATGGATATGGCGGTTGGGGTCGCGTAGGGGGTGGAGCTTTCAGTGGTAAAGATGCTACTAAAGTAGATCGCAGTGGTGCCTATATAGCTAGGTTTTTGGCTAAGCAGGTAGTGGCTAAAGGTTGGGCTACAGAATGTGAGATTCAACTAAGTTATGCCATCGGTAAAGCTGAACCCGTTAGTCTTGGAGTGTTTGGATCTTTACATAAATCAGAGGCTGAAATCATTAATTATCTTAAGACTAATTATGATCTTAGTCCCAAATCTATAATCCAGAATCTAAACTTACAACTACCGATATTTTCTAAAACTAGTACCTACGGTCACTTTGGAAGGCAACCAGAAAGAGGTTTTTTTACTTGGGAAATGGTTTAGTTTATAGCTAACTGTTGACTTGGAAAACATTTTAATTAACTATAGAGAGCAGAATTAGATTTAATACAAATCGTAACTAAATAACTTTCTTGTGATTAAGTATTTTAGTAAAAATAATCTGCTACTTGGTTTTTCAGTAATTATAAAGTTTGCCGCTTTAGGAGTCTCAATACTTATAGCGAGATGGCAGAATCAGTATTTTGAGCCAGAGTTACTTAAGGATTTTAATGTTACTTTAGGATATTTAGCAATTATATTGGGGTTTGTAAATTTAGGTATTCCTCAAATTATTTATAAATTATATACAAATGAAACTGATCAGAGTAAATTGAGTGATATCTGGACAACTTTCTTTGTACTTAGATTATTGAGTTATTTGCTAGGTTTGATAGCAATTTTCATGACTTTTAGTCTGTCGAGTATTAATAACTTGTTTTTGCTTGTGGGAGTATATACAATGCAATTTATATTATTAGCCGATCAGAGTTATAGATCAGTCTTAGATAGTAGGGATAAAAGCTATAGGTTTTCCGCTACTGATATGATCGGTAAAGTGTTGATCGTAGCCACCTTATATTTGGTCATCAATTTTTTTGACTATGAAGGGTTTGAAATTAATATTTTTATTTATACTTCAATATTAGTTTATTTGTTGATGTATGTTGTAGACACAGCGATTAATTATGAATATACTAAGTTTTCTCGTTTTGAGATAAAGATTTTAAAGAACAATGTGTCATCCTTGTGGTATTTAACAATTCCAGGTCTATTTATAGTTACTGGTTTGGATAGAATTTTTCTTGAGTACTTTAACATAGACAAATTTGCTTTAGTGGGTTATTCCAATGCTCTAAGAATTCTTGACGCCGCAATAATTTTTCCAAGTATACTTACACCTACTTTAGCTAGCAGGCTAAAAGTTACAACATTGAATGCAACCAGTTTTCAAAAAAATAGAAAAATGAGTAAATATTTGTCAGCTTTGCTTCTTATAGGATTACTTTATGCAGGGGCAATAGGTTTTTTTGCTCCGATAATTTTTGAGATAGTTGATCCAGCAAAACTATATGTTAATTATTCACTTCAAGTGATCTGGTTCTTTTGTGGGTATATTTTCTTATATTTCTTTACATTTTTCAATCAACAACTTAACTACATCAAACATAGAGAAAAAGGAGAATTCAAATTAAACACTATAACCTACTTTACTTTTATAGCTTTATTCATTTTGACTATACCAAGTTATGGTATTTTAGGTGCTGCTTTCACCTTTTTTTTCGGAATCTTAGTTAATCTCATAATTAGAATTATAGTTTTTAAATTTGATATATAATAACTATGGCTAATATTTTATTTATATCTGGCAGTAGTGGACCAACCAAATGCGGCGTTGGAAAATTTACTCACAAGCTTATTAATATATCATTATCAAATGGTCATCAAGTTCAGTTAATAGCAAATAAACATCAGCGATTGCAAAAATTAAACGAAAGAAAGGATTTGGATTACAAAGTGAACTATGTTGACTTAAAATTTCGAAATGTTTTTCAGATTCTGAGACTAATCAAAAAGAGTGATCCAGAAGTTGTAAATATTCAGTATAATTCTTTAGAGTTAGGTAGGTCGCCATTTACAGTTTTTTTAGCCTTGATAATTAATTTCAGATTTCCCAAAATGCAATTACAAGTAATGCTGCATGAATTTAGTAATTATACTACATTGGGTAAAATAAAGTATAGTATGGCTGCCTTGGTAGCAGATAAGGTATTTTTTTCAGATCGTAAACAGCTTGAATCAGCTTTAAATTTTACATATAAACTAATATCAAAAAAAAGCTCAATATTATTCCTAGGTGTAGTTATAGATACCTATCCATTAAGAACAAAGCCTCTCCTCTCTTCGTCAGATGAGACACTTCATATAGCTTTTCATGGTTTTGTCCAGCCTAAAAATGGTATAGAATATCTTCTACAAGCTTTAGATCTTTTAAAAACAAGTAGAATTAACTATCACTTGCATGTACTAGGTGATTTCAAGTTGCTAATGGATTACGGGAATCTGAAAGAGGGAATTGAAACTTATCAGACTACCTGGCTAAAGTTTTTAACTAGTAGGTTAAATCATAAAGTGACTATATATGGGGATATCGATCCAGTTTCTGATGAATTTAAATCCGTACTAAGTAAGACTGAGATAGCTATAATACCCGACATCGACGGTATGACTATACGTAGGACAAGTTTTTGGAACATGTTTTTAAGTAGTCAAAACATAATGTTTTCAAGCTATGATCAGGATTCATCTGATAGTATTTTCAAAAATTTTATTACATTCGAACCTAAAAATATTCAAAGTATAGTCGATAAAATATCTTCTTATCAAAGTTTAGGTTTAGCTAAAAAGGAACAAATATGGAAAAAACAGCAGATTGTAAAGGGGCTAGTAGATCTGCAGGTCTTACAAAAAGACATACTTCAAAGTATAGTAAGATAAGTATTTTGACAAAATTGCGACAATTCCCTCTATTAGAGAAGATATGCCCAAAGCTTTTATAACAGGAGTAACTGGTCAAGACGGTGCTTGGTTAACTAAATTACTACTAGAAAAAGGATATACAGTATACGGAGGGGTGCGCAGAAATAGTCGGCGTAACCTCAGCTCTTTAGAATTCTTAGGAGTTCAAGATAAAATTAAATTAGTGGACTTTGATTTAACTGAGTATAGTAACATATTTGAGACAATTAAAGATATACAGCCCGACGAGTTTTATAACTTAGCCGCCCAGAGCTTTGTAGCAACTAGCTTTAAACAGCCGATATTGACTTCATTAACTGATGGTATAGCCATTGCTTATATTCTTGATATATTAAAGACAATTTCTCCGAAAACCAAGTTTTATCAGGCTTCGACTTCAGAAATGTTTGGTAAGGTGCAAGAGATACCTCAGACAGAAAGGACTCCATTGCATCCTAGATCGCCTTATGGTGTAGCTAAATTGTATGCTCATTGGTTAACCATAAACTACAGAGAAAGTTATGATATGTTTACCTCTTCTGGGATTTTGTTTAATCACGAAAGTGAATTAAGAGGACCTGAGTTTGTCACTAGAAAAATAACCATTAATGTAGCTAAAAGGTATACAGGTCAAGGTGAAATTCTAGAGCTTGGTAATCTAGACGCTAAAAGAGACTGGGGTTATGCCAAAGAGTACGTAGAAGGAATGTACTTGATGCTACAAGCTGAAAAGCCGGATGACTATGTGCTTGCCACAGGTGAAACTACTTCTATAAGAGACTTTGTGAATAAAACTTTCTCAGTAATTGATATTGATATAAAATGGGAAGGAGAGGGTGTAAATGAGCAAGGTTTCAATTCAAAGACAGGAGAGCTGCTAGTTAAAGTTAATCCAAAATTTTACAGACCAGCTGAGGTTGAATTACTGATTGGTGATGCTTCTAAAGCTGAAGCTAAACTAGGCTGGAAAGCTCAGACAAGTATATCGCAACTTACAGAAATTATGGTAAAAAGTGATATTGATCAGCTCAAGTAATAACTACTTGCGAAAGGGTTGTAATCAAACATAGTCTATGAAAATAGTCCATATATCCACAAGGATAAAAATTGACTACGGTGGAGGAGAAAAGTTTCTAGAGCAATTTATCGCAAGTTTTAATAATTATGAGCATGTCTTTATAGGGAGGGACAATGTAGTAAATAAACTCTTTGAAAAAGCTGGTTACAAGTCTTTCTACTCTCCTGCCGGTTTTGAGCCCATTACGCCGAAACGAAAGCTTTTTATACCTATTTCTTTCATTTTGGGAATTGTTCAGTTCATCAAATTTTATAAATTTTGGAGGGATGCTGATGTAATAATTGTATCAGCTTCGTCAATTGCAGAGCCTATATTTCTACTTCCTTGGATTAAAATCTTTTTCCCAAAAAAGCGTCTAATTCAATTTATACATGGCATGTGTATAAGTTATTACTATAAACAGCCTTTAGTCGGATTATTGCGCAAGGTATGGACAACTATGGAAATAGTTTTTGTTAGTGAGTCTCAAAAATTAAGCTGGGAAAATAATAACTTAGTGGGGAAGAAAAATTATGTTGTATATAATGGTGTAAAAATCTCTAATAAACCACTAGTTGTGAGAGCCGACGAGATAGTTAGGATTGGCTATATCGGTAGAATGTATTTTGAAAAAAAAGTAGATATACTACTGAAAGCACTTTCTTTGGTTAAGCCTGAGAAGAAAGTAGAAGTTTACTTAGCAGGAGATGGACCTCAATTAAAAGAGCTTAAACAGCTTGAGCAATCATTAAATGTAAGTAAAAACATTAGTTTCAAATGGTTGGGCTTTGTAGATGACACTAAAGAATTTTACAGCATGTTAGACCTTGTTGTGTTTCCAAGTGCAATCGAATCTTTTGGACTAGTATTACTCGAAGCTTGGGAAAGAGGTGTTCCGGTAATCACTTCAAACATCCCTGCTTTCATTGAATTAAAGTTGGAGGCTCCTTCTTTAGAAAGAAAACTAGCTTTTGAACTAAATAATATTAGTGATCTAAGAGATAAGATTGATTATTTTCTAAATAATACTAAATTGTATACTGAATCGAACTATAAGGATAGTCTACACTCCTTTGTGAAATACAATTTTAGTTTTGAAACAATGTTTAACGAATATAATAAATTATTAAAAAGCTAGTATTTAAGAATTAACTTTGACAAATTGTTAATACCTTTCCAATCTAGTCCCGTATGATCAAAAGTGTAAAAAAAATCGCCAAGAAAGCTATACAGAAAATCAACCCTTTTACTGAAAATCCTAGGTACATAAGCTGGTTTCCAGTTCTTGACTATGTCCCAGACAAATTAGACAAAAACATCCTCGAGCTTGGTCTAGGTCAAGGGACTCAACACTTACTAAATAATTTCAAGCATGTTTATTCTTTTGAGGTCTTTCACACTAAGTACTGGTACGACTATACTGTAAAACAAAATGAGAGTTATAAAAATTGGGAGCATAAATTCATCTACTCAACTGATTTAGGTATAAGTGACGTAGATGCTGAGTTAGTAGCAACTAAAGGTGTTACTAGAAGAACGGGAGTGCTTAAGAAGTATTTTGAGCTCTTAGAAGATTTTGTAGATTTTAAAAAGCTTGATGTTGTTTTTGTTGATCAGGGATTTCATATGCGAGGAGAGTGTGTTAATTATTTTTTAGATAAAAAGATACCTTACGTCATTTGTGATGATTGGAATTTCGGTGAAGATGATTATTATGGTTATCGAGGTATCAAACCAAATTCAAGCTATTTTGAGAAAGTTTACTCTGGAGGTATGGGAGATAAAGTCTGGATATTAAAGTCATAGACTGTAGACTATAAAGTAAAAGTCGGATATAATCACAATGTCAGACTCGTTGTGATGGATGTATCCGTATCTTTTAGCAAAACAAAGAAATTTAGATTAAGACTGCATGTTTTAATAACTACTTTATGTATAAGTGTTTTCGTCTTTCTAAGTTTTGGAGTTAGCTTGTCTAAAAGTTATCAAAGAACATCTTTCACACTTACCCGCTTACTATCTAGAGCTGAAAATCTATTGCTTAGTGACCATATACTACTAGCTCGAGAGTTAGATGAATTACCAAATATATTATCTAAAGATCTAGAGCCTTTAAATCATTTTACCGGTCTATCCCTCTTGATTACTCCTAGTATTGAGCAAGCCAGTAATTTAGCTAAAGAATGGGTTATAGCTTTTTCTCCATTAACTCAATATAAACTAGGAGTAACCGGAGTAGTTAGTACTAAAAGTTTTGAAAGTAGATTTACCGTAGATTTAAATAATTTTTTTATATCAGCTGAATCTTTATATGAGAAAACACAGAAACAGTACATACCTTTGAGGCTCTTTGGTCAGGTTACTGAAGTACTGACTGGTAGTAAACCTAGATCTTTATTTTATATCGATACTTTTTTGGACATAATTCAAGAACTGTTAACGCATAAAGAAGAAATTCTATCTATTTTAGGTCACTATAGTACACAAAAGTATGTGTTTTTTACTCAAAATATTGGAGAAGCTAGAGCCAATGGTGGTTTTATGGGTTCATATTTTCCTGTTGAAGTATTTCAGGGTCGATTTAAATTAGGCGATAGTCAATCGATATACTTTGCCAGCAAGAGTAGTAATCAGCAAAGCTTTGCTCACCCAGTTACTTGGGCTTACGGTTATTTATATAACCAAGCTTACCTTGGAGGTTTGCATAACGACAATTCCTTTACTTGCTTTGACGATTCAGCTAGCTTAATTGAAAAAAATTTCATAGGTAGTGAAAACGGTTATGGGTTTAATGGTCTTGTAATGTTAAATTCAAGTGTAATAAAAAAAATATTACCACCTACTTTTAGATTAGATATAGACGATAATTTAGTTTTAGGTTACGATAATATTTTAGAAGAAATTGAAAGAATAACTTCTTTGGAAGCTGAAGATACCAGTAATCCTAAATTTCGTATTGGTCAGATATTTGCTAAAATTTTAGAGAATTTTGAGAGTATTTTTAGAGATGTTAGTCTAACTGACCTTGGGATAAAAATAATCACTGCTTTGAGTGCTAGGGATATACAGGTGTGGTTTAAAGATAAAGCAATTCATTCCTATTGGTCAGGATTACCTTTTGCTTCTAATAGAAATTGTGGCTATCAAACAAGTTCGAAAGACTATACTATCACGCCAATAGTAACTAATTTATCAGGAGATAAACGGAATTTAATAACCCAAAACCAGTTTAATGTGAGCCTTGGTAAAAACAATGGTTATTTAAATGTGCAAGTCAGATTCAAACAGAAACTACCTCCTGGTATAAACCTTCAACGTGGCTTTCAAGATTTTGTACCTATGACTTTTGTAGGTTTGCAAGTACCACTAGAAAGTACTAATTTAAAAGTAACTAGCCCAGAAAGCTTAGATCTTAAATTCCCTCAGCCGTACTATAAGGAATATATCTTATTAGATGAAGATCAAGAGCTGGTTATGCAGGATGAGGTGCAGACAGTAGAAAGTACTGCTAGAAATATTGATAACAGTAATGGATTTAGCTATCTACAGCCAGATAATACACAAGTTATTGGAATTTACATAAGTGATGATATTCAAGAATCAGTTGTTGATTTCGAATTTTCCATTCCTAATAATAAAGAAAATTTAAGATTTTTTGGACAGCCTGGTCTTAATGAGCCGCTTCTAAGTATCGGGAAAGGTTTGAGATTTGCTAACTCTGAAGCAAGTTATACTTTTGATGACACTAAAATTAACTCTGGAGTAAATATTATGGTTGAATAGATATTGAATTTTCTGGGTATATTTGTTCATGTTTGGTAATAGATATAAACTTCTAAGTTAACAAAAATAGTTGATCTTGGTTGCGCTAGGTATTTGACTAATCTTAATTTAAATATGTAAAATTATATGGTTTGAGTTGTTGAATATGTTGATAATGTCAATGTATATGCCCAGTAAAAGCACCTAAGAATAATTAAACAAAAGCTTGTATGAAAAAAATATTAATAACTGGTGGGGCAGGTTTTATAGGTTCTAATTTATGCAGGTACTTATTAGCTAAAGGTCATAAAGTACTTTGTTTAGATAATTTCTTTTCCTCTAAAAAATCTAGTATCTCAGGTCTGCTTGATGATCCTCACTTTGAGTTTATTAGCCATGACATTATTGAACCTATAAGCTTATCAGGTGTAGACTGTATTTATCATTTGGCTTGTCCGGCTTCACCGCCTAACTACCAAAAAGATCCAATTTATACTTTTCGTACAAGCGTTTGGGGTACTTACAATATCTTGCAAGTAGCTAGAGAAAATCAAGCTAGAGTCCTATTGGCTTCTACTTCAGAAATTTATGGTGACCCTTTCCAGCACCCTCAAACTGAAACTTATTGGGGTAATGTAAACCCTATCGGTCCTAGGTCTTGTTACGATGAAGGTAAGAGAGCCAGTGAAACCTTATTCATGGCTCATTATAACATGCATAGTCTGGATATAAAAATTGTCAGGATATTTAATACCTATGGTCCTTACATGGGCAGAGATGATGGGAGGGTAGTTTCTAACTTTATCAATCAGGCATTAAATAATCAAGATATCACTATCTATGGTGATGGTACACAAACTAGATCTTTTCAGTATATTGATGATTTAGTTAATGGGTTAGTTAAAATGATGAATAGTGAAGATGATTTTGTTGGTCCAGTAAATCTAGGTAATCCAGGTGAATACACAGTAGCTCAACTAGCAGAATTTATTTTAAAATTACTGCCTGAAAGTAAAAGCAAAGTAGTGTATAAAGACTTACCCATAAACGACCCAAAAAAAAGAAAACCAGACATATCTCTAGCTAAGGCTAAACTTGATTGGAAACCTGTGATTGAACTTGAAAGAGGTTTAACTCAGACTATAGACTATTTTCGAATTACTCAATAAAATCTTAAGATATGCAAAAAACTATTTTAATAACCGGAGGGGCAGGTTATATTGGTTCACAAACAAATTTGTACTTACTAGAGCAAGGTTTTAAGACTATTGTTTTTGATAACTTAGTTTACGGTTATGAAGAAGTAGTTCCCAAAGAGTCAATTCTGATTAAAGGAGATCTAGCTGATAAAAATAGTTTAAGTGAAGTTTTTTCTAATTACCAAATTGATGGTGTAATACACTTTGCCGCTTATGCATACGTGGGCGAGAGCGTAACTGATCCCCAAAAATACTACCACAACAATTTAGTTGGTACTCTGAATTTGCTAGCCGCGATGAAGGAGTATAAAGTAGACAAAATAGTCTTCTCTTCAACTTGCGCTACTTACGGTATTCCCGAAACTTTACCAATTACTGAAAACACACCACAAAGACCAATCAATCCCTACGGAAAGACTAAATTAATGATTGAAGAGGTTTTTAAAGATTATTATCAGGCCTATAATCTGAATTCAATCTCTCTACGATATTTTAATGCCTGTGGTGGTGACCCTTTGCTGAGAACTGGTGAGCTACACGATCCAGAAACTCATTTAATTCCATTAGTGCTAGAAGCTGCCAAAGATTCGTCTAAATTAATTAAAATTTTTGGTGATGATTATGATACTCCTGATGGTACGTGTGTTCGTGACTATATTCACACTTTAGATTTGGCCTCAGCCCATTTTAAAGCTCTGCAGAAGCTTTTAGACGGAGAGCAAGTTTGTGAGTTTGTTAACCTGGGTACCGGTCAGGGATTTTCAGTTAAAGAGATTATTCAAACTGTAGAAAAAATTACTCAGTCTAAAGTCCAGTCCCAAGTCAGTTCGCGTAGACCTGGGGATCCTGATAAACTAATAGCTGACATAACTAAAGCTAATAGCTTTTTAGGCTGGCGCCCAGAAAATTCTGCCTTAGATTACATTGTATCTACAGCCTGGGCTTGGAAGAATAGAGAGATTGAAAATTGACAAATCTACTAAAATCAAAGAATCCTGTTATAGATTATTCCACCTAAGCTCATCAAAATGTCAGTACTTTCCATTATTATCCCAGCCTATAACGAAACTAAAACCTTGGAACAGATTGTTGATAAAGTCTTAGCTACAGAGCTTCCCTCAGGTTTTTTCCAAGGAAGTTATAATTGTAAACGATTGTTCCACAGATAATACTTTGGAAGTTGCTGATAAGTTAGCCAAGAAAAGATCTGAGATTAAAGTTCTTAGCAATCAGAGTAATTTAGGTAAATCTCAAACTGTAAGTAAAGGTATAGTAGCTTCAGCTGGGGATTGGGTAGTTGTTCAAGATGATGATTTAGAGTATGATCCTGCTGATATAGTTTTTATTTTAGAGAATGTAATCAAGCACAAATGCGACGTCGGCTACGGTAATAGATTTGGACTTGATAATGGAATGATTTATTGGCATAACTTTGTTGGTAATTATTTTTTGTCGTTTTTTCCAATATTTTCACTTTTCTTAAAATAAGAGTAAATATAGCTGATATGGAAGTTTGCTATAAATTAGTTAAGGGAGATATTTTTAGAGAAGTTGCTAAAACTATAAAATCAAAGTCTAATTTTGGATTCGAACCTGAAGTGACAGCTAAATTGGCTAACTATAAACAAAATGGTAAAAACTTACAATTTATAATATTACCAATAAAGTATTATCCTAGAACCATAGAAGAAGGGAAGAAGATGAAAGCATTTAGGGACG
>JBCDGH010000032.1:0-12528 GCA_038751365.1 Patescibacteria group bacterium
CTGAGATTGTATCAACTTATATATTAGCAAGTATTATAGGATTTTTGTACATATTATTAATGTATTTTCATGGTAAGTTTTTCTTTAAGATCTTTCGCCAGAGTGATGAATCAGAACTTGCTATCGTGAAAACATTTATTGGAGCAATAGTTTTTGCAATGATAATGTTTTTGTTAGGGATAATGCGAATATTATACCCAGTTGTAGTTATATCTTATTCGATAATCTTATTGATATCTGGATTTGTTAGTTGTAAACTTTGGAAAAAAAAAGTTATTCAAGGTCTGATAAAGTCTTTTCTTCAGAGTTGTAAGGATCAAAAATGGAATTATATTGGCTTATTAATTTTTTATATCCTATCCTTAGTATTTGTTTTTAGACCTATTACCAATTTTGATGCTCTATGGTATCATATTCCAATTCCTAAAATGTTTTTACAAAGAGGTAATATTGATTATGTTGGTCTGCATTTAAGATATTCTGTACATCCATATATTAACTTCATTTGGAATCTTGTTCCCCTATCTTTACCAGGAAATACTATATTCAAAGGTATATTAATAAATTTTTTCCAACATTTTACTTTATTATATAGCTTTTTTTATCTAAATAAGAATGCTAAATCCATATTTAATTGGTCACCTGCAATATTAGTATTAGCACCTTCTATCATAGGTTTAAATAATGCAACACTTTATTATCTAGGTGCGGGCTATAACGACTTGTATGCTATATCTTTAAGTATAGTTACCATAATGTATATTCTAAAATTAATAAAGAAAGAAGGTTTCATTAGTAAATTTGAGTACACTATAGTTACTATGCTGATCGCAGGTTTATTTCTATTGAAAATATTCTTTGGTATATTTGCTTTCATAGTGTATATATATTTTATCTGTAAAACATTTAATAAGCTTTTTTATCCTAATAAAATTAAAAATAAGGTATTTGATATAATTAGGCTAAACTTTATACTATTTTGTACTCTTATTTTACCTTGGGTAATCAGGTCTTACGTATTTACTGGCAGATTGCTAGATCCTATTGGTATGCCAGGTTTGAATCAAGATGCATATGAATTTGCTGGATCTAATAGTGCAGCTTTTCACTGGTCTACATTTGTTTGGGATAGATTTTATGATAATTTACCTAAGATTTTCATTCAGAGATATAATCCCATAATGTTGTTTGGTTTACTGGCTGCTTTTTCAATTAAGATGCGTGAAAAGTATCTTGATCTGTGGCTGTTGGGTTTGTTTGGTTTATTCTCAGTCTATTTTATTAGTATTGTTACTGAGTGGAGATATTTTTACGGCTCTGTTTCTATTATTATGATTCTGGGGCTTACATTAATTAGCCGTCTTACTAGTAGTATAAATTCGGTTTTCAGTAAACTTATACTACTTTCAATTCCAACTCTATTTTTAGGTTTCATTTTGCTAAGCGCTTTTGTGTCTAATGGTGATATTAATAGAGATTTATACTTAATTAAATTTCAATCTCAAGATGAATTCATTTCTTCTCGAAACGGAACTTTTGTCTTTGATTACTACATGTCTGAGAACTCTCCCAGACCAGATAACTTGTCAAGTACAGAAAAAATATTTGTAGGCAATGTTCATAATACAGGTTACATTGAAAATCCAATTTTAGAACCTAGAGTTGATTATACTAAGTTTAAAGATTTAGAAGATGCTGAGGCTTTTGCTAATATAATTAAAGCCAATAATGTTAGATATATGCTGGTCAAAAGAATAACATTGGGAAATCTATGCAAAATGTCTGGAGTGCTTGATTATAATTCATGTCAGATTGATGGTAACGAGTATTGGGAGGAAGTTGTTCATGACAAAACTCAGCAGGCAACCTGGTTTAAACTAAAATAAGTTTCTTTTAAGTCAAATGAACATAGCTAAGCGCTTTTCGTCTTACTTCGTAATTGGTCTTTTAACCACATTTATAACCTTTCTTTTGTGGAATGTGTTGATCTGGCTAGGTAATATATTTTTTGCAGATAATTTAGCTTTTAAGACGTTATTTTCAACAAGTCAGTTTTTAGCTTCATTTATCATGATCTTTCCTTCGTTCTATCTGAATAGGAAAATTACCTTTGGAGACAAAGCGCGAAAAAATTCTAGATCTATAACGGTAGTTAAGGCTTATACAGTGTATTTTTTATCCACCTTGCTTTCGTCTTTAGTTACTTTTGGGATGCAGTTTTTATTCAACTTTGAAGCTATAGAGATTTTACTATTTATTAACTTAAAAATTGGTAGACATCTCTTGCAGTTAGTTGGTATAGTGGTGAGTATGTTTATTAATTTTTTTGGTCAGAAATTGTGGATATACAGGTAGCCTAAGAACCAATTCTTATTTGATTGACTAGGTTCGTATATAGAATTAATAACTCAATAATAACATTTTAGTATGACAAATTGTATTTTTGATTTTGATGGTGTGTTAGCTAGGACTATGGAAGAACATGTTGCTTTAAGACGTGATTGTTTTAATGAACTTGGAAGTGATGAAGAAATTACTAAACGCCAGAGAGATTACTTTGCAAAGCCAAAACACTCACGTAAAAACGACCTAAGCCAAGAGCAAAAAGATAATATTTTAAAATCTACCCAACAGTACGCAGAGTATATGCTGGAAAGTCAAAATACCATATTTGATGAATTTTTTGCTGAAATAACTAAGCTGAATGCGAGAAAATCTATAGTTTCTTCCAATAGTGAGGCTGGTATCAGAGGAGTTCTGAAAGACAAACAGAATATGTTTGATCACATTCTAGGGATTGAGACTAGCTTGAGCAAAGAAGATAAAATTGAAATAGTCTGTGATTCTTGGCAGGTCGATAGTAAAGAAGTGATTTACATTACTGATACAGTTTCGGATGTTTTAGAAGTGAGTGAATTAATTGGGCTAAACAATGTTTATGGCTGTGCTTGGGGTTGGTCAGGTATTGATGCTTTGAGTAAGGTTTTACCAGAAAACCAAATACTAAATCATTTCAATGACATGAAAGTGCTCGTTGACTAAAAAACTTAATAAAATATAGATAAACATTAATGATTGGGCTGTATACATTAGTTTTTATCTTAATAACTTCAATTACTTTATTCTTTTGGAAGTGTGCTAAATTTGAGTGGTTAGATAAGACCTGCACTGCCTTAGTCGTATCTTTACCTTTTGAAAGAATTCCTAGTCTATCAGTAGGTGGTGTAAATGTAAGATTTAGTCAGTTGATAGTTCTGGCTGGTTTATGGATAGTGGCAGTTTTATTTTTTAAAAAAGACAGGCAACTATATCAATTAAACATAAATAAAATTAATAATATATTGATAGCTTTTACACTTTGCTCTATCCCATCTTTTTTTGTTGTTATTGAGAGTAGGCGGTTTCTCACTACTATACTTGCAACTTATTTAGCTTTTGGTGCTTTGTTTTTACTATCTAATTTTTCTAATAATATACCTCGTAAGCTTAAATACTTAGTATTGAGTGTAGCTACAACCAGTATCTTTGGTTTGTATCAGTTTGTTGGTGATTTAGTAGATCTACCCACGTACTTGACTGGATTAAGGGAGATGTATACCAAAGTTGTTTTTGGGATTCCGCGGGTTCAAGCAACAGCTCTAGAGCCATTATACTATGCTGGAATGTTGTTTATGCCAATATTATATATTCTGGTGATGATTTTAGCTGGCGTACAGCTAAATGTTCACCCTAAAATTAAATCTAGGTATGCCAAATTAATATTGCTAACATTATTCTTAAGTGTATTTGTACTTACTTTATCTAAAGCGGCTTTTGCAATAATGACTGGGATTTTTATTCTATTATCTTTATGTAGTGCTAAGAAGCTTAAGAGTATATTCTTATTTAAACAATTTATTAAACTAATATTTGTATCTGTATCGGTACTATCAATATTTACACTATTTTTTCCTAATTTACGTATAACAGTTTTGCGTATCATTATTAACTTTTATGAGACCGCTACTTTTCAGTTTGCTTCTTCGATTGAAAGGTTAAATTTTTTACAAGCAGCTATAGAGCTATTACCGCGGAATGTTTTAATTGGGATTGGCTCAGGTCAATATGGACCTTGGGTTAAATCTTTAGGTCTCGTAAATTCTCCGGTAGCCTTGGAGGGCGGCTATCTGATTGTGAATAATGTATATTTGGAAGTGTGGTTGGAGTTTGGAATTTTAGCTTTAATTTGTTTCTTAGCTCTCTTACTATACCCGGTTTACAATAACTTTAAAATTCTAAATTCTTCTAGTAATTGGAAAACTCCCAATAACTTGTCTAGACTAGTGCTAGTTTTTACCCTAATAGCTTACTATTTGCAGTGGTTTACATTTTCTCCAATCTTTATAATGCCCATTTTTATTTTAATGGGATTAGCTGCCAATCTAGGTCAAAATAATGATACAATTTATGAATCCAAGGTTAGTTGAATATGCTAAAAGGTTTCGGTCTGAGTCTTTGCCTGCTCTAGATAAATTTTACACACAATTAGGAGGCGATTATATTGAAAAATTACCGTATTTACATGGTATACAGAGTTTTTGTATTCGTTTGTTGCAAGCTCTTATAAATGAGGAAAAAATATGTATTTATAGCGACTATGATACTGATGCGGTAACAGCTACGGCTGTAATGTATTGGGGGTTGGTTGAATTGGGTTTTTTGAAAGAAAATTTAGACTTTTATGCTCCAGATAGATTTGTGGAAGGTTATGGGATGAATACTAAAGCCGTTAAAGAATTAGCTTTAAAGTATGATTTGATAGTATCAGTAGATTGTGGAATTAATTCGGCAGAAGAAGCTGAGATTGTAAACGCTTTAAAATCACAAGAATTGCCGAACAATTTTCGAAAGAATAGCTATTGTGATCTGATTATTACCGATCATCATCATTTGCAAGGAGGGTTACCTAAATGCAGTTCGGTTTTAAATCCAAGATTGGCTCAGTATTATTACGAACATTCCGGTAAGATATCAAAAATTGATCCAGGTAATTTAGATTTTTTAAATCGAGATTCAGTCGCAAAGATCGAGGATTGGATTACCAAATCTTATCGACGGTCAGAAAGTTTTAAGGATAGTCCTAATAGTTTTATGTCAGAAAGCGTGACCGGGGTAGGGGTAGCCTGGTTTGCAGTGGCCTGGTTAGGTTATTTTTTAAATGATGTTTATGCTAGTAATCTAAAAATTAGTAACTTAAATAAGCTTCTACCTTTAGTAGCTATAGGTACAGTAGCTGACTGTCAGAGTATTTTACAATCTACTAATAGAACGCTTGTTAAAGCAGGTCTTAAAATGCTTAATATTTCAGCGCCCATAACATCCGGTTTAGAAGCTTTACTCGAGCAATTAGGGTTTCCAGAAAAACTAAATTCTGGTTACCAGTTAACTAGTCAAGACTTGGCTTTTATATTATCACCAATTCTAAATTCGTCTGGAAGAGTATCGCATGCTAAATTATCAATTGCCTGTATGCTTGGAGAAAATAATCAGCATAACCAACAAAGTATTGCTCAGCTAATCCAAACTAACCAAGATCGCAAGGTAATGGTCAAAGAAATATTGGAAGAAGTAGATAATCAAGCCAAAGATCAAGTTCAAAATGGATTCAAAGTAATCTGGCTGGAGGGTGATTGGAGTAAAGGTATAGTTGGTCTTCTAGCCTCTAGATTGGTTAATAGGTATAATTTGCCAGTAGTAGTTGTAGCTAAGGAAGAGCATGTCGATACTATATCCGCTTCACTCAGAGCCCCTGAAGGTTACCACATACCCAAAGCCTTGACTGAAATGGGAGATTTGTTGTTAAAAGGGGGTGGTCACCCTGGAGCTGCCGGCTTTTCAGCTAAAATTCATAAATTAATTGAGCTCAGACCAAAATTTGAAAAAGTTATGGTTTTACAGTCAGCTAACTTAAATCAAAATAGTCCTGTATATGCTCCAGGTTGGGTCGAGTTAAGCCTACAGCCCGGAACCGAATTTTTTGGTGAATATCCTCATTTAAGATATAAGAAAAACTTACTCTGGGTTCCAGAAGTCGAAATAGATAGCACTTTACTAAATGATATTTTTTTATTAGATCCTTATGGGCAAGACTTTCCTTTGCCAGGAATTGTCACATGTTTGAAATTATCTCAACTAGACTATAGATGGTTGGGTAATGATCAAAAACATATAAAGGGTGTGTTACAGACAAGAGTAAAATTTGTAGTATTTAATATTAGCCCTAAATTTAAAGATGTTTTGATGGATTTAGATAGTCTAAAGACAGTGCAGAATATTTGGTTAGAGCTAAAAGTAAGTCAAAACTCTTGGAATGGTCAGACTAACTTTGAATTAATTGCAGACAAGATATGGTTATAAATTTTAAATTTCCAAATACTTTACTCCCTTATCTTAGATTTATTTCCGCACTTACTGTCTTTATATTTATCGGATTCCTTATTTTTTCATATATTACTGCTGAACTCAATACAAGAATGTATGCTGATCAGTTTGATAATCTAGATCTACTATGCTCTACTGACGTAAATGAAGATTTTAAATACTTAAAAGTAATTAGTTACGAAAAGGCTTTTAACAGGGCTTCAGTATATTGTGTATATGAAGATTCGTCTAAAAATCTTAGACTAGATCTAAACTACCGCGAGTCCGAATGGCAAGTCTATCTAACTACAAGACTAAATAAAAAAAGAAATTTATACTGGCCGATTTATCTGTAGTTACTAAACAAGCCTTTTTAAGACTCTAAGAGTAGCGCTACGACTTCGAGAGTTGTACATTATTTCTTCTTCTGAAGGTGCTATTGGTTTGGGTGTAAGTAATTTAAAGTTTTGTCGTTTGTTGCCATAGCCGTCAATTTCTACTGGTTTGGCTAGATACCTCATATATTTAGTCACAATCTTGTCTTCTAAACTGTGAAAACTGACTATACATAACAGACCATCTACCGCAAGTTTAGTATGAGCCACTTTCAAAAACTTCTCTAGACTTTCAAATTCTCTATTTGTCCAAATTCTTAAGGCCTGCCAAACTCTACTTAGAATTGCGTTTTTATTTTTCAAAAATTTTTTGGGAATTGCTTTTATAACAGCTTCTTTGATTTCCAGTACATTAAAATGCTTTGAGTTTTTAGACCTAGTTAGTTCAAAGATTGCTTTTGCAACTGGTCTACTCAGGCTTTCGCCACTATAGGTGTACAGAATAGTCCATAAATCTTGAGTTGTTCTAACCTTTTTAAGTTTCTCTGAGCAGCTCAGACCGGTATCTGGGTTATACCTTAAATCTAATATTTCTTGGTCTTTTTGATAGCTAAAACCCCTACCTACTGATTCTAGTTGATTACTCGAAAATCCCAAATCTAGAGTAATTATATCTAGCGAACTATCGTCAAAATCATAAACCACATCTGCAAAGTTACCATTAATTAGCTTTAGCTGGCCATTTCGAGCAAATTTGTCTAAGCCTCTTAGATTTTCAATAGCTGAGTAATCTAAATCGCTGGCTGTTACTTCGTATCCGTGATCTAATAATTCCCTTGAATAACTACCTCCGCCTAAGGTTCCGTCAAAAGCCCTTTTTTGTCTTTTACTTTTAGGATGAGTCTTTAAAAAATCTAGAATTGGGTCTAACAGAACCGGTACGTGTTGGTTATAATGAGTAGACATAAAACAAAATACCCTAAAGTGGGTAATCAAAAAATTTTATGGTGCAACCGACAGGATTCGAACCTGTGACCTAAGGCTTAGAAGGCCTTCGCTCTATCCAGCTGAGCTACGGTTGCAAAATAACCAGTGTGCTTAGTACACTTTAATTATACTTAAATTAGGTTACTATCTAAAGCTAAAGTAGATTGAAGAACTTCCTTTTGTCAAACATATACGAGCCTTAATTGTCTTGACAATACAGGTATACTCAGGCAAATCTTTAAATAAATAGGTTGGATCTGTAGCTCAGTGGTAGAGCAGAGGACTCTTAATCCTTTGGTCGTGGGTTCGAATCCCACCGGGTCCACCACAGAAACAGAAAAATATTAGAATACTACTAATTAAAGTTTGAATGAAAATATATAAGCCTATAATTACCGAGTTTTCTTACTCAGAAAAGCTTTACCAAGAAGCTGAAGGGCTTTTTATAGACAGGGTGCTAAGTACTACGGGGCAAGAAGGTGTGGCTAGAGTAGCCCTGTCAGGAGGTATCACTCCTTTACCATTATACCACAAGTTAGCCATTAATCCAGTAATAGATTGGGATAGAATTGAATTGTACCAAACAGATGAACGCTATGTTGCACCAGATAATAAAGACTCTAATCAATTACACATTCAGAATAATATCCGCGAAGCTCTACCGGAAATTAAAGAAATAAACTTTTTTAATACTCAACTACCAATCGACATGACTATCAAAGAGTATTCTGAGAAACTAGATACCTTGGATGGTAATTTTTTCGATTTTACAGTTTTAGGCATTGGAGCAGACGGGCATATAGCTTCTTTGTTTCCAGGGGGTAAGTATCTAAAGCATCAAGAAGAAACTGTAATTCAGACTTCAGCTCCTAGAGACTTTGCTATAGGTAAAAGAATAAGTCTAACTGTCGAAAGTATACTGAGTAGTAGCGAAATACTAATATTATTAGTAGGTGATAATAAGCAAGAAGCTCTGCAAGAAATGTTAGAAGGAAAAAAACCAGCTACTCAATTCCCAGCAAAATTCTTACTAGCCCATCCAAATGTTAGAATTTATTGTTGCTTTGAAGGTAATTAAGCTAAAATTATTGACATAGATTTAAAGTTGCTTGAGTAATTGATTTAAGCTATTTTGCTTACTAATTAAGCTAAACTCAACTATGAAAATTAATTTAAAACCTAATCTTTTTCAGCAAACAACTTTTCTACAAATCTTATCACTGACTCTATTATCTACTGGATTATTCGTAAACACGATTAATGTAGATGCTAAGAATTTAATAAACTTACCAAATCCACATGGCTATGTAGATTCTTATAATCCAGAAACTCAAACGATTGAAGGTTGGACTTGCAATATGATTGATAAATCGAAGAGATCTTTTGAAAACTTTCGAGTAGAAAATAAAACGAGTGAGAACTCTAAAACAAATATTCACTATTCTGATATTGAGATTGTTTACAGAGAAGATGTGAAAAAAACTTTCAAACCCTGTAGTGCTGAAACAGGGTGGAGATTAAAGCTTGAGAAATTAGATGATATTATTAAAGTAGGAGACAACTCCCTAAATTTTTATATGATAGGCAGGGGTAATGATGGCTTTATTGATATTCCTTTAGGTGGTTTAAACCCACTTGTAGTTAATCTAGCTCCAGATTCAGAGGCTACTACTGGCTTTATTGAAAATATACAAGATAACAGTTTGGTAGGTTGGGCTTGTGACCCAGATACAACCAGACCAATAACTGTGCGCTTTGAAGCTGTTGATGAATTAAATAATGTTTATAGTCTAGGTTCCGTTGGTGAAGAAGACTATTATAACAGACTAGATATTGTAGAAAATACAAATTGTGGTAAGGGCAATTACGGTTTTAAGTTTAAGATTCCTCGACGAGTATCTAAACGTACTTGTACCAAATATGGTTTTCCAATGCTATGTAAGAGGGCTACTTTTGATTTACCAGCAAATTTACCAATATCAGCTTTTACTATGCATACTTATCACCCTAGAGATGTAAAGATGCGCAGGTACTACAGTTTAAGTGATTATTCTTTAGAAACTACTGGCACAGCTATTTCAACTCCTATGATAGACAGTACTGGTTTAGGTGAAGTAGTTGAGTGTACCAAATACTCTAAAGTTGTAGATTTCGGAGAGTGTGCCGTGCGGGGTCTGTAAGTATTTTGATTGAAATAAAAACCTCACTTTATTTTTGAAGCCAACCACTCTTTAAATAAACTACTTAGATTGGCTGTGTAGCTAGGATAAGCTCTGATTATTTTATTCAAAGCAAATAGAGTAGATTTATTTTTAACCATCCTTTGTAGTTCAGGTAGTATCTCTCCAGCTCTAGAAGCTAAGATATGCACGCCGACTATTCGACTGAAAAAACCAATGGTGACTAGCTGGATTCTACCTTGCTCTTTTTGTTGAGTTTTAGCTCTATCAAGGTCGTTAAAATTAAAGATAAAAACTGAAACTTTTTGCTTACCGTACTTTTGAATAGCTTCCATTTCGGTTAGACCGCAGGCAGCCAGCTCAGGAGTAGTAAAAATAATGGAAGGTACTACCCTACTTTCAAATTTAATCGGGTTGATCGGTAATTTAGTATACTTTTGAATAGCTAGATTGGTTGTAATTACTCCCCCCATATGATCGGCATAATGAGTAAAATTTGGATAGTTAGCAGCGATGTCTCCAGCTACGTAGATGTTACTGTTACTCGTTTGACCTTTATTATTGCAAACAATTCCAGTATCAGTATATTCCACTTTGGCTGATTCTAGACCTTCAGGTAAGTTTGGTTGTCTGCCCGTAGCTATTAACAACTGCTCACTTTTAAATTTTTTTCCTTGCTCTAGATTTAGGGTAAAACCGTCTTTATCTTGATACACTTCTTTTACATTCAGAGTCAAGTAGTTTAAGCCTTTAGCTACTAGTAGGGACTGTAACTCTTGAGCTAGGCTATTTTCAGAGCGGGGTAGAATCGTTTGCGATTTGCCGATCAAATTTACTTTAGCTCCTAAATTAAGAAAGGCTTCCGAAAGCTCTGTACCAATAGCTCCATTACCTATAATGGTGATGGACTTAGGCACTTTTTGTAACTTAAATACAGTTTTGTTAGTTAAATATTTAGGTTTTTCTTGATTATCCTTGCCAGATGTTAAGCCTTGAATGTCAGGTATTCTAGTAGTAGAGCCTGTGCATATTACACATTTATCAAATTTAATCTGGACTTGTTTTTCAATTTTAAATTCTTCAGAAGTTTGTTCAGATTTGATATTTTTTACTAGAATAGTTTGAGTATTTTCAAACTTAGCTTCTCCACTAATCACTTTTACCCCATATTCTTCTAACCAGCTAACCGACTCATGTTGAGCAAATTTCCAGACTACCTCTCTGACCTCGTTTAAAATAGCCGTAGCTCTTTGTTCCAGAATGTCTTGAGAAACTTTGAGGTTTAATTTTTGATTGTAGGCTTTAAATTCAGCAAACTTTTTTGCTCTATATAGTAGAGCTTTAGAAGGTACGCAACCGAAATGAGTGCAATCACCGCCGATATACTCTTTTTCTACAATTATAACTTTATAACCTACTTTTGCTAAACCTATTGCTGTAGTCAGACCGGCTGATCCCGCGCCAATTACTAAAGTTTGGGTCTTAAATATGTTTGTCATACATCTCTAGCATTGATCTTTTTAATAATCATTGGTACAAAAGAAAATAAACTGATAGCAAATAAAGCTAGGAATATTTGAGGACTCAATAAATCTTGAATACTATTGACCTCGGTTAATGACCTACCTAGGTAAGTATAAACAAAGGTGCCAGGTATAATACCCAAAGCAGTTGTCCAAACAAAAGTTTTTAATTTTATTTTAGTAAGACCACAAAGCGCGTTAATAACGAAAAAAGGAAATATAGGAGATAATCTAGTGAATAAAAGGTAAGATACTCCATTTTGCTCAATATTTTGATTGATTGTCTTAAGTTGTTTTTGATACTTTTTTTGAAGACTTTCACCGAATAAGTAGCGTGAAAGGATAAATACGATACTGGCTCCTATGGTAGCTCCAATCAAGTTAAAAAATACACCATATAGACCAAACAAAAAGCCACCAGTAAGAGTCAGTAAAGCCGAGAAGGGTAAAGATAAACTTACATTTATAACATATACAAACATATGAATAGCTGCTGCTAGTACATAGTTATTTCTGACATAGTTAGTCAATAAATCTCGGTTGGTTTGAATAAATCCCAGATTTAGAAATTGAGCTAAGTCAAAAGAGTAGGCTAATACAATTGCCGTAATAAGTATAATTCCTACAAATATTTTCAATAAATTTTTATTCATAACACTAGTAAATTATACACCCCTTCTCATGTTAATTTACACAAACTTTTACCTAAACTGCACTTGTAAATAAGTTATTTACTTGCTTATTAAAGGTGTTAGTAGTGAAAGTTAGGAGTGTAAACTGGTATACGTAACTTAAGTGTAATATTAAACTGTGTCTAGTGTATGAAGTAAACAAAGAAAAAAAAGGTAATCTATTGCTATTCTAGACTACCTTTAAATAAACCAAGAAACAGACCTCTTGTGTTGTGGTTGTAAAACCCTAATATGAGTAAAAATTAAAAACTGTTTAGTCAATGTTGCTTCGGAACCTGCCCCTAAATTAAAATACCTTGATAATAAAGAAAACCACCGATTAGGTGGTGATCTATGAATAATGTAAACTATTCTTGTGATTTAACACAGGAACAATTCAATAAATATGTGGTAAAGTATTTACCTAAAGTCA
>JBCDGH010000033.1:0-12496 GCA_038751365.1 Patescibacteria group bacterium
AAAAAATTTACTATTCCATAATTATCTTACTATATCCGATAATGATTGTGTGGACTGTTATACTTTTAATCATTCCACTATTTTTAAGTTATACAATTATTCCATCATCTCAAGACCAATTAAACAAATGCAAGGTTGGGGTTGAAGAAATTACAAGAAAATGCATTGAAGATTTAAAAAAGGATGACTGTACAATAAAAATACTCTCAGATCTAGAATTCATTGAATAATTAAGAGCTTGAAATCAGTTTTTCATAGTTTAGCCAAAAAAAGGTAGCTATTGACATTTAGCTACCATATTGCCGAATTGTTAACAGGTGAAATAAATTACAAAATTAATTCGCTATCCCTATCGACAGTACAAAATACTGCATGTTTTTTGGAATCAGCTTGTTCATGAGTGTCTGTTTTTAAGACAGGTTCTTGTCCTGCTATTTCAAATAATTTCTGGATCTTGGGATGAAAGTTTGGTAAAGTCATAATTTTATACCTTATATTATTGATGATTATGTAACTGAAATAAGTTTTATGCTTTTCAAACTCCTCACCTCTGAAAGATTCTTTGATAGCACCTTCTTTAAGAAGCTGTGCAAAGGCAGCTTCGTTTACTAAAATTCCAGCTATCTGACTATATTTACCAGCTTCTTGATCTGATTTAATACATTCACAAATAATGTTCAAAGCAGTTCTTTTGTCCGTCATTTTATTACACTTATATACAATGCAATATTATCCAATCACATCTTTCTGATTTTGAAAAGAAGTAAAAAAGCCTGACTAATTGTGAATAAATTGTTTTTTATACTCTGGCAGGAAATCCGTTTCAGCGTAGAAGTCTTGCTTTATTTTCCATAACTTTGAAATCTCATCTATATATGGCTTGATGTAAGGTGATTTTTCTATTTTTAAGAATCGTTTCTTAGCTGAGCTATATGATATCCCGCAATCTTTAAATGATCTTTTGTCTAATTCTGTTACGTTTAACTTACCAACTAGTTTATCAAGTGAGTATATGAAAATACTTTCTTCATCTTCTTTTTGCTCATAAGCTTGAATATATTTATGTAAGTCGCTAAACTCCGAAATGCTCTGTTTAATTTTAGAAAAAGCCTTGGCTTCATTTTTAGCCTTTTTAAGTTCAAAGTCAGGATCATTGGTGTGCATAAATGGATCTAAATCACCTGCGTATACCTCAACCAAGTCATGAACTAAAGCATATTTAATTGCCAACTCTTTATTTAAAGGTAGATTTTTTGAATCTATCAAATACCAAGCAACAAGTGTAATCTGCAGAGTATGTTCCGCATCATTCTCAAATCTTTGTGGTAATTCATTCGGTACAAAAATAGTTCTCTTTATTTGTTGAAATTTATTTGTAAATTCTAAAAATTTAATCAGATTAACTAAGTCGCTAGTCATATAATTTTTGCTTTAATTTAACAAATTTTCTTTAGTGAGTATTTTGCTTCTCTCGACTCCAGGCTGGTTAAAAGTATCTATATTCAGCATTTCACCAACAAAGGCTGTAGCTAGTTCAAAAAACATAAACAATTCACCAAGACTATACTCGTTTACCTGATCTATTTCAATAGTTACATTTGGTCTTGATCTTTCTGTAAGAGCTTGCTGCACGCCATCAAATTCGGCATCTAATAACTGATCGAAGCTGTGATTATTCAAATAAGATAGAGATTGTTCTTGAATATCAGGAATTTGCAACTTTACTCCATAGTCTTTTGGTTTGATAAAGATAATTAATTTATCATTTGGTCCTTCTGTAAATAACTGTAACTGCGAATGCTGATCTGTAGCCCCAACAGCTGGCAGTGGAGTGATCCCAGTATTCACAAGATTGCCATCTAGATCAAATTCTTTGCCCAAACTCTCACTTATAAGCTGCACTGACCATTCAGCAAAAGTCTTTAGCCTGCTAGAGTACGGCATAATCACATTTATACCCTGCCCTTCTCGCAATAGCTGATGCTGAATAACAGCTAATTCAAAAGCTTGGTTTAACTTATTTTCTAAAACTACTTGAGCACCCAATAGCAAGTTTTCAACATCTAAACCAACCATAACCGAAACCAGAAGACCGACAGGTGTAAGCACACTAAATCTACCACCCACGTTTTCTGGAATTTCAAAACTAGGTATGTTTTCTGAATCTGCAACCGTTCTCAAATAACCTTTGCTAGGATCAGTAACGAATACAAAATGATCACTAGCATTTAAACCAAAATTATCAATTTTAGCCCTGAAATAGGCATATTGCGCTACGGTTTCAGGTGTCTGTCCTGATTTAGTCTGCACTAAAAAAATGGTTTTCTCATAATTCAATAAAGATTCTACATGGGCAATTTTTGAAGGATCAATGTTATCTAAATAATGAACTTTTAAACTCGAATTAGATTTATGTAAACAATCTAAGATACACTTAGGACCCAACATTGACCCACCTATTCCTAAAATAACTATGTGCTCATATTTGATTACGCTGTTATCAACAAACTCTTTTAGCTTAAAAGTTATTTGAGCCTGCTTAGGAAGATCTGTAAAACCTTGCTTTCTAGATAAGATCTTATCCCAGTAATAGTTTACATCTTCAACTTTCGAATTTGTGTTAATTTTACTGGAATTTATTAAATTTAACATAATTGACTTCGTATAATATATTTTTAATTACTTAGATACTTAGTTCTATAGTTACTGGACAGTGATCGCTACCCATAACCTGATCTAAAATCTCTGCATTTTCTAACTGAGGTATTAAGTTCGTGTCAACTAAGAAATAGTCAATTCTCCAACCCACATTTCTTTCTCTAGCTCTGGTTATTTGATCCCAGTAAGTATATTTATCTGGCTTTTGTGGGTAAAAATGCCTAAAACTATCAATGTAACCATTATTCAGAAACAAGTTTAGAGCTTCCCGCTCCTCAGGCAGACAACCTGTAGTTTTTCTGTTCTCTTTAGGTCTAGCTAAATCAATATCTCCCACCGTAGTATTCAAATCTCCACAAATAATAATCTTTTCGCCCTTCGAACGAAGCTGCTGAGCTAAGTTAAAAACTTCCTTATAAAAGCCAATCTTATAGGCAATTCGTTCCGGACCTCTACCACCTTGAGGAAAATAGCCATTCAGAAGTGTAAAACAATAGTTACCTTGCCAATCGGAGTATTTAACTGTAGTCAATCTTCCCTCCACATCAAACTCCGGTTTACCTACACCAACTTGCGAACTAGAGACTTGAATTTTAGCAGACTTTAGCACATCTATATCTTTTTTTATATCAGATTGAAACAACTCAGAATCTGTTAACTCATTACCACCAAGTTTACTGTAAGTAGCCACTCCGCTATATCCTTTTTTCATACTACAGCTGTGATAAACCATACTATAATCGGGGTGTTGAACCCGCGGACTAGCCATTATTAAAGCGTCTGATTTTGTTTCTTGGATACAAAGCACATCTGGATTAAGAGTAATTACTTTTTCCCACAAACCTTTCTTTATAGCCGCTCTAAGCCCATTCACATTCCACGATATTAGTTTTATTGTATTTTTAGCCATAAAAAATTATCCAAAAACTGGTCTACCAGCAATAATTACTAGCATAAGCAATAAATGATAAATAGTCGAAATAATCAACTTTATTCTAAAATTAGAATCCTTGGCTCGAGTAGTAAGTACTAATAAAGGATTATATAGATAATCCCAAAATACCAAAAATAATAAAGCCTTAAACCAATAACTCAACCCAAAGACGTTATCGATAGCAAATAAAGATTGTAGACTCAAAATACCTACTACTAGAATAAAAATTACACTTTCTCTAGTAGATTTTAACCTAAAACTAAATACACTCACTACTGCAACGCTCAAGGCACAAATCACTAGCCACAGACTATCACCAAAACTAAAAATATAATCGATCCAATCAGTGGTAAAATCTCTAAGTACTGTCTTATCTTTTTCTAATAGATTTATAAATGAAAAAGTCTGTAAGCAAAATAAAATAATCTGAGGTACTAGGAGATACATTGGAGTACGATTCTGACCAAACAGATTTAGATTAACTAAAAAAATCAAAACCGCTAGTATTGCCCCGGCAAAACCGGTATTAAAAGTAAAGCCAAATACAGTAATATTGACTGCATTTATTCCAACAAAGTAAGCAAAGGAGAAAAAAGTCAATAAATTTGATCTAAGCCAAACTGACCATTTTCTAAGTTTATCCCAAGGTGAATAATATGCTACTAGGAATGTCAGGGTAAAAATACAAGCCAGAATCACTAAGCCAATACTTCTTTGACCTACCCTACTCACAAAAGGAATGTCTCGCAAACCTACTGCTACAAAGAATAAACTATTTAGTATAGAAATAATAATCGCAATTGTAGGTGCTTGTATACTAAGCAATATTTTTTGCAAGTTCTTGATACCTAATAACAGAGTCTGATTTTGTGATACTTTAGAATCAAATACTTGTTTAGACATTCTGAGTTTTTACACATTGATATTTGATACTTTAGAGCGAACTGTCAATCTAAGCTAGAGCCATTGCTGATATTCAGTCTTGACAAAGTCTAGCAAATCTATTTTGAGTTTGCTAACTAACTATATCTTGAGTTAGTACTTTCAGCTAATCTGCAGATAGCTTTTATTATAAGTAATAATTTACAAAAATATGACTATAAAACCTCTAGGTAATCGCGTAGTAGTACGCATGGCAAAACAGAAGAATACTACTTCTTCAGGTATCATACTATCCACAGAAGAAAAAAACGAACAAGCTCTTGGAGAAATAATTTCAATTGGGGCTGGCTTTGGTGAAGAAAATGTTCAAGAAATGGGTCTTTCAGAAGGTCAGACTGTTATGTTTGGCAAATATTCAGGAGAAGAGGTAAAAGATGATACCGATTCAGAAATAATCTATAAAATAATAAACGGTAAAGATATTTTGGCAATTATTGAAAACTAAAAGTCCTAATTTCATTATATAAAAAATATTTATGTCTAAAAAATTAATAAAATTCGGTTCAGAAGCTAGAAAATCAATTCAAGGCGGTGTCAACACAGTTGTTAAAGCTGTACAAACTAGCTATGGTCCTAAAGGTCGTACCAGCATTATATCCAAAAACTATGGCGCTCCAGACGTATCTAACGATGGAGTAACAATCGCTAAAGCTATTGAGCTAGAAGGATATGAGCAACTAGGTGTTTCCTTACTCCAACAAGCAGCTAACAAGACAAACGATATAGCAGGAGATGGAACTAGTCTTACTGTGGTATTATCTGGAGCTTTAGTAAATGAAGGTATTAAAGTAGTAGAGGCGGGTAGTGATCCAGTAAAAGTTAGAAACGGTATTCGCAATGCTGCTACTAAAAGTCTTGAGTATTTGAACGATGTAGCTACACCAATTACAACTAGAGATCAAAAAATCAATGTGGCCACTATCTCTAGTAAGAATAGAGAAATCGGAGAAATGATTGCTGACGTTCTTGAAAAAATTGGCACTAATGGCGTTGCCACAGTCCAAAGCGGAGACTCAAATAAGACTGAAGTAGAAGTAGTCGAAGGTATGCAATTCGACAAGGGCTACAAGTCTCCATATTTTGTTACTGACACTAACAGAATGGAAGCAATTGTTGATAAAGCCTCAATTTTAGTTACTGACAGAAAAGTTACCTCTATTCAGGATGTCCTACCACTTATTGAGTCCATGGCTCAGCAAGGCAAAAAAGATTTGGTTTTGATAGCCGAAGATATTGAAGGTGAAGCTCTAGCTACCTTTGTACTAAACAAAGTAAGAGGTGTCTTTAATGTATACGCGGTACAGGCTCCAGCTTTTGGAGATAGAAGGAAATCTATGTTAGAAGATATTTCAATTCTAACTGGAGCAACCTTTGTATCTAGCGATCTTGGTATGCAGCTAAAATCAGTCACTATTGATGATCTAGGTTCAGCTGATAAAGTGGTAATGTCTAAGGATGACACTATTATTGTCGGAGGTAAAGGTGACAAAGAAACAATCCAAAAAAGAGCTGATGCTATTAAAGATGCAGTTGCTGAAGCCAAATCAGACTATGATAAAGAAAAATTAGGTGAAAGACTTGCTAAGCTAGTAGGTGGTGTAGGAGTTATTAAAGTAGGAGCAGCCACAGAAGTAGAAATGAAAGAGCTTAAGTACGTTATCGAAGACGCCCTAAACGCTACAAAAGCTGCAGTTGCTGAAGGTGTTGTGTCTGGAGGTGCTGTGACTCTAGTCAGAATGTCAGACGCCTTAGATGAATTAATGAACAGTACCGAAGATGCAGACGAGAAAGTAGGAGTAAGAATATTCAAATCAGCTCTATTAACTCCATTTAGGGCTATTGCTCAAAATGCTGGTATTTACGATGTGTCGATTACCTTACACAAAATCAGTGAAGACAAAAACTTTGGTTATGATTTTGGTGCTATGACTGGAGTAGAAGATATGTTGAAGGCTGGAATTATCGATCCAGTAATGGTCTTAAAGCAAGCTGTACTCAACTCTTCTTCAGTAGCAGGTTCTATTATTACTACAGAAGTAGCTATTGTAGACGAGCCAAAAGAAGAAAAAGCAGAACCAGCTCCTGGTGGTATGGGAGGAATGGGCGGTATGGGCTACTAGTCAATACCAAAAAACTAAATATGAGTTTCCCGGTCTACACCGGGTTTTTATAATTTTTAGATTTAGATAGTGGACAAATAGAGGTTATTATGTCTTAAAATGAATACTCAACTGTTTAGGAGAATAGAAAATGCTGAAGGTAGTAGTCATGGGTTATGGTATCATTAAAAAAGAATATCGAACAGATGAAGAATGGTCAGGATTGCAAATTTATTATAAAAAATTAGGAGACTTGATAAAAGAGTTACTCCGCGAAGAAAAAAAAGATTTTAATTTCAGTAACAAAGACGAAATTTTAGTGAAAATCATCTTCACAGGTGGTTACTCTAAAACTAATCCAAAAATAAGCGAAGCGGAAACTGCTAAACAATACTACTTAAGCCAAGTTTCAAGAGGTTTTACTAGTAATGTTTTTACTTTAACAAATCCAAGAGGGGAAAGTACTCTAGAAAATATCGTAAATACCTATGTAGATCACATCGATACATGGGATAATATCATTATAGTATGCGATCAGGTAAGGCGATTTAGGACTATGATGACAGTAAAAATTCTTGGTATTAGAGCCAAGGTAGTAGGTCTCCCTAGACCTGACCCCCATCCGAAAAGCACACCAGTCAGACAGTTCTTTGGACTGCTTTTGGACATTTTCACCGGCAAAATAGCGAAAGCAAAAAAACTTCTAAAATAAAATTGTTGAGCAAAGATCAGAGCACTAAGTTGTTTTGGTCTTTTTCTTTGGATTATATTTTACTAGTTACACTTCCAACTTGCTATTTGACTAAACAAACAACTAAGCTTAAATAAAATGTATGCTTTTGTGGCTTGTATACGCCCTTTTCTACCTGCCGACAATCTTAAAACAAAACCTGCTATGGTTATTTTTATGGCAAAGTCGCGAATATCGTTATGATAAAATGTTAGATTACCTAAGTTTAGCTGAATCAAAGAAAGTAATAATTGACTCGTGGACCAAAATCAGACTACTCACTTTTTTGGTAAATATTTTAGTGCTTATTCTACAGGTAAATTATTATATCCAAGTTATAGCTATTATGCTATTTTTATTGGTATCTGCTTTAGAAAGTATGATATACCTAGACAGAGTACTGACCAAAAAAATTAAATTACCACTACCATCTGCTAAAGCAATTTTAGTTCTAAGTTTAAGTACAATTAGCTCAATCCTACTACCTGTTTTCCTGTATTTTTATCTTACTGAATTCGATTTAGAGTTAACCTTGATCAGCTTATTTTCTCTCACCTTATGGACTACACTGACTTTATTTCTAGTTCCATTTATAACTGGATATTGGTTACTAATGATTTTTCCTTTTGACTTGTATGCTAAGAACAAACTATTTCAAAAAGCTAAAAAATATAGACAAACTTTAAATAAACTAAAAGTTATAGCTATCTCAGGAGCATTTGGTAAAACTACTACTAAAGAAATTCTAGACTCATTCCTATCAAGCAAATACAAGGTAGAGAAAATCTTAAAGAATCAAAACGCCAATGTTAGCTGTGCCAGAAAGACCTTAAAACTAAAAAAAGAAACTGAGTTCTTTATTTGTGAATTAGGAGCTTATAAACTTGGTGACGGAAATGAAATATGTAATTTTATCGAACCTGATTGCTCAATTATTACTGGTCTCAACTTACAGCATTTCAGTTTATTTGGTAGTACAAAGAATATCATTTCTGCAGAAAGCGAATCTTTAAAGTTTTTGCAACCAGAGCATATAGCAATTATTAACTGGAGCAGTCCTCTATGTCACGAGATTAAATTCCCTCAACGTATTAATATAGTTAAGTGTGGAATCGAAGGGCAAAATATAGATAATTCAGAAGACATTCAATATCTAGCTAAGAACTTGAATACGACCCTTGAAGGAACAGCTTTTGATGTAAGAGTTCAGACTGAAAAATTAAATACTATCCTAAAACTTCACACCAGCCTGATTAGTAAAGGAGTAGTCCAGAATATATTGCATGCTATTGCTTACAGTCTGGAACATAATTTACTAACTCAAACTGAAATAGAGCGCGAAGTAGCAAAACTATCCTCAATAGAAGGTCGAATGCAGCTAATCCAAAAACCATGGGGTAAGTTAGTTTATAATCAATATAATAATCCTGATGGTGTATCTAATGCTTTAGAGCTCATGTCGACTCATGAGTATAAAAAAATAGCAATTCTAGACGATTTACTAGAACTAGGAGATAAATCACAAGCAATTCACTCTGAAATTAGTAATCTACTATTCCAATCAAAGCCAGATCTTGTAGCTCTTTTAGGTAGAAATTTTAGTGAGCAAGTCCGAACAGAATTAGTAGAAAAAGGTTATCCCAACAAACAAATACTACTACTAGAAGGAAAAAATTATAGTACCCTAAAAACCCATATTAAGTCTAAGATAAAAACTGAGCAAAATGCACTAGTTCAACTAATGGGTTATCAGAGTAAAGAATTTTTAGATTTGTGATATGAATAGATTTGTAAGTTTAGATATAGGACCCAATTACCAACTAGATGACGCTAAAATAGCAATTAAAAGTTTTTTTGGTTTAAATTCTGCCGATAGCAAAGAAGTAACTGAATGGTTTTGTAATTATTTTAGCACTAAAAAGGTTTGGTTTTATAACACTTGCAGATCTGGTATCTTTAGTATCTTAAAAGCTCTTGATTTGGATCATCAGAGTGAAGTCTTAGTCCAAGGTTTTTCTTGTATTGTAGTGCCCAATGCAGTTTTGCAAGCTAATTTAAAACCTGTAATATGCGATGTTTCTATAAATGACTTTAATTTTGATCTCGAGCAAATTGAGTCTAAAATAACTAAAAACACTAAAGTCTGGATTCTCCAGTATAACTTTGGTATAGTTCCTGACATGGAAAAAGTTCAGACTATTTGTAGGAAATACAATTTGATACTCATTGAGGATTGTGCTCATAGTCTCGGAGCTAAATTTAGCATAAAAGGTATAGAATACAAAGTAGGAGAATTCGGTCACGCTGCTGCTTTTAGCTTTGGCAGGGATAAAGTAATTTCTACAACTACCGGAGGTTCTATAGTCTTTAACCAGCATACTCCCTTAAATAAACTTAATAATTTTAAACAAATACAAGTCAACTTAAGTAGTCATTACGATGGCTTGAAGAAAATGACAAGGTTGGAAGTTACTCAGAATTTATTTTACGTTATTTTGACGTCTATTTTGATTAAACCAATTTACAATGTTGGAATAGGTAAGATATTAGCTTATATAGCTGCCAAGCTTAAACTTGCAGGACGTGTTTACACAACCTCAGAAAAAAATCTGGATAAAGCTAAATTCCCTGCGCCTAAAAAGTACTCACCTAGGCTATTTGCCTTACTAAATAATCAGCTAAATAAGCTAAATTATTTTAATGATCATCGACGCAGACTAGCCAAAATTTATGCAGAACAACTAAATTTAAATTTTGATGACAAAAATATATATCTTAGATTTCCTATATTTTTACCAGATACACTTAAGCTCAAATCTTTGGAACAAAGTCAGCAAGCCTATAGTTATTTATTAAGCCAAACCAAGAAGCAAGGTTATTTTTTGGGTAAATGGTACTTCAAAGTATTCTTAGGAGCTGCTAAAGATGACCAGAAAATTTATCATTACGACTTAAACACGTTACCAAACGTAAATAGTCTTATCCAAAAACAAACGCTCAACTTACCCACAAATATAAGTACTACAGAGAGAGATGCTTACAACCTAAGTAAAATTATAAAGAAATCAATTAATAATAATAGCTTGTGAACATTAACAAAGACCTGAGGCAAGAATCACTAGTAGTTCCTAAAAAAGTAGTAAAGTACAATCTTTTCAAAAGCCCCTACTACGCTGCAATTGGTATCATTACAGCTTTTAAGCGTGAGCCAAATTTACACCTACAGGTAGTCATTGGTATTTTGTTTGCTCTTATAGCCATCGTAAACCAACGCTGGATTACGGGAATGGCTAACATAATACTTATGAGTGTGGTGATAAGTCTAGAGATGCTAAATTCAGCTATTGAGACTATTTGCGATCTCGTTCAACCGCAATATAATGCTAAAGTCAAGATCATAAAAGATATGGCAGCAGGTAGTGTGCTCATAGTAGCACTCTCTTGGCTGGTAGTACTTGTATACCAAATCTTAGTAATATTTGTTTTCAAAATACCACCCTCGGGAACCTTGACATTAGGCTGAATGTAGGCTTTTTTTGATTCTATATATGCCTTTTTTTAGCTTAAACCAAAAACTCTTGCTGCAGAAATTAAATATATGCAATCAAGTTAGCCCTAAAAAAAGTGAAGTAGAAATGTTTACCTTTACTAAAGTAGAAGTAAAGGATGGTGTCGCTACATTTAGTGCTATTAATACAAATATATTTTACCAGACACAAGTAAAAATTCAAAACCTTGATCTTACCGAGAATATATCTTTTTTAATTAAAACTGATGTATTTGCTAGCAGTGTTGGCTTAATTATAGACGAAAATGTTGGCTTGGAAGCAAACTTTGATAAAAGTACTTTATTGGTACAGGGTGCCAAAAGTAAACACACCCTTAGGATCGATACTAGCAATCTTGATAGATTCACACTACCTGAGCATAAATCAGATAATATCTTGGCTCAAACTAGAATCATTACTAGTGATCTACTTAACTCGATTAAGACTAGTCAGATTTCTGTAGGCTTACCAAAAAATATTTACCAACCAGAGTTTTTGAATATCTGCTTTACCTTGAGACCCGAAGAAGAAAAGATACTGATAGTATCTACAGATAGGTATAGGATTACTCGCAATGTTAACGTAGCGAATTTTAGTCAACTTAGTCAGGAATTTAAGGAACGCGAAAATCATAACTTTTTAATTAATCCTAAAAGCTTACAACTACTAAACTCTATCGATGACACAGAAAAGTCTATAGAGCTAAGTTTCGAAAAAGATTTCTTATGGATAAATTTCGAAGAGTCTAAACTTGTACTCAAATATGGCGAAGGTAAATATCCAGATTACGATAAAATTATTCCCCAGACCTTCACATGTAGCTATCTAGCTAACACCAAAGATCTGCTGAATAGTTTGAAACAAGTCTATTTATTTGCTAGGACTAATGCAATTAATAGATCCGTCAGTCTTAAGGTCGACCCTAAAGAAAATAAAATTACTTTTTCCGCTCAGACCCAAGACGGTTATGCTAGCGAAAGCTCGATGGATATTGAAAATTACGAAGGCGTACAAGAAGAGTGGACTCAGGCATTTAATGCAGACTATCTTATTGACTATATAAATATAAGCAGTCAATCCAAAGTTCTATGGGAGGCTAATCCAGGTAAACCCTCTGTCCTATCTCCAGAAAACAAAAAAGCCGAACAATTATACTTAGTAAGCGGTCTAAAGTAGTTTATTAAATTCTATGTCTATTGAAAATCACACTGTTAGCCAAAAAATAATAGACAGATTTGAAAATTTTAATAAAGCCTTAGAATCTCTTTCAGTTATTAAAAAAGGCAGAGGATTTAGCGAACTAGAAAAAACTGGATTAATCATGAGGTTTATCTTCACCTTAGAAATGTCTTGGAAATTACTACAAGACGTCCTTGAATTCGAAGGTAATGATATTAAAGGAGTAAAAGATGTTGTGAGAATTAGTCTGCAAAGAGGTTTTATCACTAATGGTGAGATCTGGATGGAAATGATAGACAAAAGAAATATTATGGCACATCAGTATGATGAAGATAAATCTTCAAAAATTTTTTTAAGAGTGAAAAATTTCTATGTGACTGAAATTTACAATTTAAGAAAATTTATA
>JBCDGH010000034.1:0-11775 GCA_038751365.1 Patescibacteria group bacterium
ATATGTGGTAAAGTATTTATTGAATTGTTCCTGTGTTAAATCACAAGAATAGTTTACATTATTCATAGATCACCACCTAATCGGTGGTTTTCTTTATTATCAAGGTATTTTAATTTAGGGGCAGGTTCAACATTAAAGTTGACAATTAGCTGAAATACATAGAACGTAAGAGATGGAAGTGTCGCCTAGTGGTTTATGGCAACAGTCTTGAAAACTGTCATGTGAAAGCATCGTGGGTTCGAATCCCACCACTTCCGCCATTAAAACGACCCCTCCAAGGGGAAATTTTATATTTAATCAAAAAATAGTAGCCTGAGCTAGATTAAATTTATAGACTTGATTTACAGCTTTCTAACTTCTAGCACGTCTAATTCAACACTAGTTTCTCTATCAAAAATAGTTAAAAGCACGATTATTCTTGAGTTTTGTGGGTCTAATCCACTAACTTTTCCTTGCATATCTTTGAATGGTCCATCGACTACCTTAACTAATTCACCAACAGAGTAGCTGACCTTACTACTGGTTTGTAGATCTTCACTATCCTTAAATAGCTGCTCTTTTAGCCTTTCTACATAACCATCTTCCAAAGCTACAGCGAAATCTCCAGTACCAGCTATTCTAGAAACGTATTGAGTGTTTTGAATCATATAGCCTACTTCCTTATCTAGAAGCATGTGCAAATATATATAGCCCGGGTACACTTTCTCTGGCTTTTCTTGCCTCTCACCTTTTCGATTAAGCTTTATTACTTTTTTTGTAGGTATAAATATTTCTAGTATCTTAGAGGCTAGACCAGGGACGTTGCGTATTTTCAGCTCCAGCGCACGATTTACTGCATCTTCAAAGCCAACATAAGTCTGCACAATGTACCACCTAGGTCGAGCTTTCACCGTACTTGCTTCTTCTTTTGAAGTAGATCCTTTTACTGCCATAACAATTTAATATTCCCTAACTATCACGAAAAGTCAAATAGTTTACCAGATTCTCACTACATCTCTGCAGAGGCTGATTCTGCCCAATTTCACTGCTACAATCAACAAACTTAATTCCTCCGGTAAATAGATGATCAAAAAACCCTAAAGAAAGTGATATTACTGCTGTAAACATAATAATTATACCTGACCAACGTAGTACATATTTCGGTCCTGGCCACCTGACTTTTCTTAGTTCTTCTACAATCGATTGAAATAACCTAGGTTTTTTACTAACTTTAGCTATCTTAAGATCAACATCAGGCGAAGTGTTTTTTTTCTCAGAGCCTCCTGATTTTACGTCCACGGCTACACTCTCAGATACTTGGGTGTCAGCTAGACTATTTTTCTTGCTCCTAGTTATTGCCATATTGGTTTACAGAAGACCATGTGCAGTGCTTTGTCAAGCTGATTGCATGTCTGAACAGATACTAGGATAAGTGAGTTTGAAGATCTATTTTACCAACTTCCCGTCAAAATTCAGAATAAATTCCTTACCTTTTGGAGTTAGCTTCCTACCTCCACTAGATTTATCTAAGAATCCTAAATATATTAGATAGGGCTCTAAAACCAATTCAAGAGTTTCAGTTTCTTCGAGTAGCATACCACTCAAAGTTCTTAAGCCAATAGTTCCATTCAGTAAAGCTCTCATATAAGTTAGATCAGCTTTAGTAAGACCTTTTTCATATATTCCCAATTCAATCAAAAAATCTTCTGCATGCATAAAGTCTACCTTCTTCATTCTATGGACAATTTGATAATCAAGCAATCTTTTAAGCAGATTATTAGCTATTCTAGGAACACCTCTAGACCTATGGCAAATCAACATCTGAGCTTCTTGACTTAGAGACAGTCTGAGTAAGTTAGAATTTCTTTCAACTAACTGCAAAATTTCAGGTTCGGAATACGGCTCTAACTGAAATATAGTAGGAAATCTATCCTTTAAAGGTTTTGATAGTTTACCTAGCTGAGTAGTAGCTCCAATTAACATGAAACTATTAATGTCTAGCCTAGCTACTGAGGCACCATGACCTTTACCCATAAGTAGATCTACTTTTTTGTCTTCCATAGCACTATACAGTACTTCTTCCAAAGGAGCTCTAAGCCTATGAATCTCGTCAATAAAGAGAACTGTAGACGGCTCTAGATTAACTAACAGACTCACTACATCGCCTGTTTTTTGCAGTGCAGGGGCAGCTATAACTTTAAACTGCGAAGACATTTCATTAGCAATCAAACTAGACACCGTAGTCTTACCCAGACCTGGTTGTCCATAAAATAAAATATGCTCAGGCATCTGCTCTCTGATCTTGGCAGATTTCAAAATAATCTTGAGCTGATTAATCATTCTTTCCTGACCAATATAATCATCCAGAGACTTTGGTCTTAACTCCACCGAAGTAGAGCTTTCGGTATTAAGCGAGCTCAATTCAGTATTACTATGCAGATTAGAAGCTAGATTTTTCTTGTTTGATTTTAGGTTAGATTGCCTGACTGATTTTTTTTGATCATTTTTAGAAGAAACAATCATACTATTATTAAGTTAAATAGACTAATACAGGCTCTGTCAAACCGATTTATATAGTCAGACTAATAAACTATTCAAAATATATTTACTTCTCACTTTCGTCTTTGGTCACTCTTTGAACCATTTTAGACAATCTGGACTTTTTGCGATCAGCTTTACCTTTCTTAATAGTTTTACCTTTCACTGCTTTGTCCAGAGCGGAATACGCTTTTCCAAGAGAAGTATTAACATCTTTTGAACCACTAGCCAACATTTTCCTGAGTTCTTTAAGTGAATTTCTGACCTTATATTTTCTTTCAAGATTAAACTTTCTTTTTTTAAGTGAACCTCTAAGCGCTTTTTTTGCTGATTGTGTGTTTGGCATATATAACTTATAAATTAAATATTAATTGTATATTTTCTAAAATTAGTTAATTACTTTTATTTTTATTTTTTTTGATCACTTTAACATCACTTATGTTTTCTGGATTTACGGTCTCGCTAGACTTTTTTTCAGCTCTTGCAAAAGCTTGTTCAGAACTAGAGTTATGATTTGTTCTGATTATCTTTAAATCAGTTAAGATTGCTAATGACGACATTGCTGACATGAAAATTCCTCCAAAAATTGCTAACCAACCTATGACAGGAATAAATGCCAGTATACTCATTACTAAATTAACAGAGGTAAATGCTATTGTAGAATCTTTTTTCACGATAGACAGAACAAAATTCAAAACAACCAAAGGAATTAGAATCCAGAATAACACATAATACATTGCAGGAATAATACTGATTATATACAATATAATCACAGAAGCCTCAGATACTAACTGCACTACGTTTATTGCTTTAGAATGCTCTAAGTTCATTTATAATTTCAATGTTGAGTGGAGCGGATAGGGGGAATCGAACCCCCGTCTCAACCATGGCAAGGTCGTGTGCTACCATTATACCATATCCGCAATAGATGTAATTGTAGAGTGACTTTTCAAAAAATGTCAACAACTAGAACGGCTTACTTTAACTTGACAAAAGTTACCTAGAGACCTATTTTTACTACTATTGTCCACAGTAAACAACAAGTCTCAAGTTTAAACTTTATATGAAAGATGATCGTGGGAACGAACCAAATAACAAACCTAACAACAACCTAAATCGCAAAATAATTCTAAACTTAATTTTCTTAGTAGTATCTATCTTAGCGATAACTATAGTAATTGCTTTAGTTCAGAATATAGAAAGCCAAAATAACAAAGAACAAAACTGGTCGGATCTTGTCAGTAAAATACGAGATGATCAAGTCAGCGAAATCGAGATTTCAGAAAATAATGATAGGTTGTTCGTAAAAGTATATAAAGACGATAATAGAGATCGTAACAGTACAGATACATTGGAATATGCTAATTTAGCACTGGGAACCCAAAACACAGTTGTTCAAGAGCTCAATAACAACCTAGAAGAAGACAATCAATTTAACGTAGGAAGTGGAGAAGGAGAAATAATAATCTCTAAGCGAGAAACTCCTTGGTACGTAAGCCTGATTAATAATAGTATAATACAAAATTTGATTATTTTATTACTAATAATAGGTGTTGGTCTATATTTAATACGTAGAATTAGCGATGCAAATAACAAAACCATTTCTTTTGGAAATAGTAGAGCCAGAAACTATGATGAGCTTGATGGTAAAGCTAAGATTACTTTTAACGACGTAGCAGGAAATGAAGAAGCTAAGCAAGAGTTGAATGAAGTCGTAGATTTCTTGAAAAGACCTGAAGAATATATAAAAATGGGCGCCAAAATTCCTAAGGGTGTTCTGTTGGTTGGGTCTCCAGGAAATGGAAAGACACTGATGGCTAAAGCAATTGCCGGAGAAGCCAATGCACCATTTCTCTACGTCTCAGGATCAGAGTTTGTAGAAATGTTCGTAGGTGTAGGAGCTGGAAGAGTTAGAGACCTTTTCAGAAAGGCCAAAAAGAAGTCACCTTGTGTCATATTTATAGACGAAATAGACGCAGTGGGTAGGCAGAGAGGCGCTGGCTTAGGCGGTGGAAATGACGAAAGAGAGCAGACACTAAATCAAATTTTAGTAGAGATGGATGGCTTTGAGCCTAATACATATATTATTGTTATAGGAGCTACCAACAGACCTGATGTTTTAGACCCAGCCTTGCTCAGACCTGGTAGGTTTGACCGCCAAATTACTGTCACAGCACCTGATAGAAAGGAAAGAGAGCAAATTTTGAAAGTGCATTCACGCAATAAAAAACTAGCAAAAAACTTAGATCTCAGTATAGTAGCTAAGAGGACTGCCGGATTTTCTGCTGCTGACCTAATGAATGTGCTGAACGAAGCGGCAATTCTCGCTGTACGTGGAAAAAAAGCAAAAATAGATAATGAATCTTTGAGAGAGGCTGTGGAAAAAGTCATTTTAGGACCTTCTCTAAAAAGTAAAATAATTACTGAAAAACAAAAGAAATTAACTGCATATCACGAAGCTGGACATGCCCTAATTCAAACAGTCCTTCCAAAATCACACAAAGTACAGAAAGTAACTATAATACCTCGTGGTAGAGCGGCAGGTTATACTTTTGCAGCTGACAATGAAAACGATGCTATTACTAGAACCAAATCAGAATTTATGGCTGATATTACATCTTTATTTGGTGGTTATGTTGTCGAAGAGGCTGTGTTTGGAGAAGTTAGTACTGGAGCCTCAAACGACCTGGCGAAAGCTACCGAGACTGCTCGCAATATGGTAACCAAGTTCGGAATGAGTAAACTTGGTCCAATCTCTTTTGATGATGATAAAGGAATGACTTTTCTTGGCAAAGACATGGTGGAGTCAAAACATTACAGCGAAGACTCGGCAAGACAAATAGACGCTGAAATTAGTAATATTCTTAAAGAATGCTATAATTCAAGTAAGGAAATAGTAAAATCTTTCAGAAAGCATCTAGATAAGATAGCTAATACTTTAATTGAAAAGGAAGTTCTCGAGTACGAAGAATTTACAGAATTAGTTTGTGATATAGTTGATGTTGGTATACCAGCTTAAATCCGTCTCACTCTTCAAAAGGCTTCTCACAACCACCCCAGACCCCTTTACCTGCTAACTTAGCCGACTCTTGTATCTCTGTGAATTTATTTTCGAATGCATTGTTAGGATTTATTATCTGAGCTCTACCAAGTCCTTCTCTGACTAGAATAGCATTGACACTGTTTTCAATTTTAGAATAATCTCTACCTTTCAGGAACACAAATCTTAAATATCTACCATATCTATCTTGATCTTCTTTGTCGCTAACGAGGACTACTTGTTTGTTGTAGACTAGCTGGTAATTATAGGATGCTGCTTGAACTCCATAGCACTGCACTAAGGTGTTAGGTTTTTTAGTTTCTGGAGTATCAACATTTAGATATCTAATCACTCTACCGTCATCAAGAACCATAGTATCACCGTCTATAACTCTATTCACCCTACCAACCTCAAACTCAGTATCGTTGTGACTACTATTTTTATTACTTGCCGAGATATAATTTGATTCTAAACCAAGATAGTACACTAAGCTTCTTTGGACACCTGGTTGTTGAAAAATCATCAACAAAGCAATAACTATGGCGCCAGTTAAAAGAATATTTACAGATTGATTCTTCATACAAGTTAAAGAACGATCCCCCAGAAATCCAATAAAGTCAATCTTACCTGTAGAACAGCTTATAACGGTAATGTATTGCTTGTGAGAATGCTCTACCGAATTTACGCCTACCTATCTACAGGTACATCAATGAAAAGTGTTTAACTATGCAGGTTAATCAGTTTTTAAGATGTGATGAAAGAGGAAGATAGCTTGACTAACACTTGATATTAGATTATAATTCTTAGGTATAGATTTTATGAATATGTCTACTTAAGTAGCGAATTTTATACCTTATAACATTATAATATGCGAATTGCTATAGTTTCACTACCATATTTACCCGTTCCTCCCCTGAAGTATGGTGGTACTGAGAGAGTCATTTATCATTTAATCAACGGTCTTGTGGAGATGGGTCACGATGTCACCCTGTATGGGACAGCTGATTCTGAAGTAAATTGTAAACTAGTAAGTATTAGTGATAAGTCAATACCCTACTTAAAAGATAAAGAAAGGGATAAAATCGAGCTCGAACCGCTCAGACAAGAAGCCTTGAAAAGGGCAGTTTCAGAATTAAGGAAAAATATTGGTGACTACGATATTATACACTCACATGGTATAGATTTAATTGATTTCCAAGACTTTCCTAACTTAACAACTTTACATGGTCCTATCAACTTTCAAAACATGGATTACTTTGAGGAAAGGAAAGGCTTGTACTACGCTTCAATTTCTAAAAATCAACAAGAAACTTTACCTGATCTACAGTATGTTGGTGTGGTCTATAATGGTCTTGACCCACAACCTTTCCCAATTAAGCAATCTGGTGAAGATTATCTTTGCTTTCTAGGTAGGTTCGATAGAATGAAACAACCTCATTTAGCTATACAGTTAGCTTTGAAGCTAGGAATGAAGATTAAATTAGCTGGTAAAATAGATTTTGAAGGTGCTGATTATTATGAGGAAGAGTGCAAACCTTTCGAGAATCATCCACTTGTAGATTTTATTGGAGAAGTAGACCTAGCAGGTAAGATAGAACTACTTAGCAACGCTAAGTGTAATTTGCACCCTACTGGTTTTAGAGAACCTTTTGGATTAAGTGTATTAGAAGCAGCTTACTGTGGAACACCAAGTATGGCTATATCAAGAGGTTCAATGCCCGAATTAATAGAAGAAGGACGTACAGGTCTGTTAGTTGAAGATTTCGTGTCTGGTTATCACTCTATCTCACAATGCTTCGAAATGGACAGAGAGTATATAGCCCAACGAGCCAGACTACTGTTTAACTATAGGAACATGTCTAAACAGTATGTAATTGCCTACGAGAAGGTTATTGAAGCATTCGAAAACAAGAGCACTCCTGAAACACAAAAACGCGTTGTCGAAAGTCTAAAGAGTCAACTACAGGACTTTTGGAATAATCTAACAAGCAATACACAATAGTTCGAGTTTTTGATAGAACTATTATATTATAAATAGACTATTATATAGACAGCTACTTACATTGTATTGGACTAAGATAAGGTGCAAGGTTATCATATTATTGGATATACCAATTCACACCACTAATACTTTTAATACGTAAGTAACTTATTCACAAGTATAGTTTAGATGGAAGTTTATTTAAGCCAATATGGGTATATAAATTATTTTTATTGTGGGAAGAGTGTAAGTATCTGTATCTGTATTTCTGAATCCCTATAACCAAGATGAGGTTAAAATTTTTGGATACAATTTATCTACCTTCTTTAGTTATTCTATTGTAGTAGTTGATTTCTAACCTATAAAAAATAGCAAAATATCTTACCAACAAGATGGTTATAACTAAAAACCACAAAAGACCTACTAATAACCATATTCTAGCACCTAAAAAACCTACACTAGTCTCTCTCAAAGTAAACCAAAGTAAACCAAGAACACCCATCCACATAAAATTGTTACCAAAAAATGGTAGTTGCTTTTGAAAAGGGTGGTCACTACGAATAAACGCTTGGTATAATCGCAGAAGAACACCTAGGGTTAAAAAACTTGAGAAAAGATACAAAAAAAACCAGAAGAAAAAAGAATCTCTACCCATAACTGGGGTCATTGAACTAGCACCAGCTACCCCCTCTAACCAATATTGAAGATCTATTAGCTTTGCCCAGTCAATATTATTCATAAAGGAGGAGTAAATGTTTATGATATAGTTTTAATATAATCTTTGATAGTAGCGTAAGACTTCTCTGTTATTCCGGCAAAACCTTCGATTTCTTTTATTTTATCTACTAATTCAGCATTAGACACAATACCATTCTTCTCTAAAATATTTTTAATCCTTGTAGGAAGACTAATATCATTTACTAGTTGCTCATCATTATTTTTGACTTCATTGGAGTCTGTAGCATCTTCAAAACCTGCTTTAAAACTAGAAAGACTTTGGTTTAGTAAATCAATTAAATTTTTAAGCACAAACTCAACAACCTGTCGTGGATCCACACTTTTATCAGTCTCAAACGAGACTTCAAGCTGATCAAAATTTGTCTTTTCCCCAACTCTAACTTGCTCAACATTTAAAGCAACATTAACAACTGGGCTGAATACAGCATCTAAATACATATCTTGAGGGTTGGTGTTTTCTGCTAAATCAATCTCCTCTAGAGAAAGATATCCTACGCCATTACTAACTTCTAGCTCAATATCTAGCTTAGCTCCTTCGTTCAAATGACATATGTAAAGATCTGGGTTTACTATTTCTACCTTACCAGCAGTATCGAAATCTGAAGCAAAAACCTCACCTGAAGTGTTTTTTGATAGATTAATCACTACTTTATCATCTGAGGTAAGTATCTTAGCTTTAAAAAGCTTAATATTCAAAATTACATCAAGAGCATCTTCAACAACACCTTCAATAGGTTGGTATTCATGGGTGATCTCATTAATCCTTAGTCTAGTTGCGGCACTTCCAGGAATAGATGAGAGTAAGACTCTTCTAATTGAGTTACCAAGTGTGTAACCATACCCTGGCATAAGAGGCTCAATTACTAAAGTATGCTGCGTGCTTGAATGCGAAACTAGCTTTGATTTTATATTTGGTTGAGATATACTTGGACTTGAAATCATATACTGTTGACAATTATTAAAGTAAATTTTGAATTTTTATTGATGGTGGGTGAAGGAGGACTCGAACCTCCGACCTCTTCATTATCAGTGAAGTGCTCTAACCAGCTGAGCTACACACCCAAAACGGAACACAAAAATGCATTCAGCTTCAACTAGCTATTTATTTAGTAACGACTTCACCCCTTTTGTCAAGTAAATGCTGTCGTTATCACTAAATAATATCTTTTTATTGAAATCTCCTGAATTTATAATCCTAACTTTCTGAATATACTTACCAACTAAGCCTTTTTCTAGTAGAGATACAAGATCTACAGTTTCATTTTCGCTATAGAATCTAGTAATAACACCGACAGGTAGGCTTTCTACAGTTTTTCTCCTATTATTCTTGAACCCTTTAAACTTGGGTGTTCTTCTAGAAAGCGGCTTTTGACCTCCTTCGAAGCCAATCCTAACTCCTTGACCATGTTTGTTCTGACCTTTATGCCCTTTCCCGGAATTAACACCTCTACCTGAACCTATACCACGTCCGACGATTTTTCTTTTTTTTGTAACTGTTTTAGGTAAATTAGATAAATTAATCATAAACTCTTAATTAATACTGGAATTTTCATCGCTCTCTTCCTCTACTGAAGATTCATCAATTTCATCAATAACTTCAGAAGTTGGAGCTGTGATGGACACGATCAGCAAATCGGAATCACCCTGAACTTCGTAAGCTTCGCCAGATAAATCTAGATCCCCTACACGTATAGCACTATTAAAATCTTCTAAAGTTGAAATGTCTACCTTAAGCTCCGCTGGGATTTTATCAGGCAGAGCTAACACCTCTAAATTATTAACAACTTCATTCAAAATACCACCAAGTTCTTTAACAGCTTTTGACTCACCAACAAACGTAATAGGCACTGAGGCTACAACTTTTTCTTTCAAGTTCACAGCTAAAAAGTCTACATGTCGAACTACACCTGTAACTGGATGTATATCTAATACATGAACGATACACGGATAGGACTTAGCACCAGCCACACTCACATCTATAACATGATTTTTACCTGACAGCTTAAAGACTTGGTTAAAACTGCCAAGAGGTAACTCTATGCTAATAGGATCAACCTTGTTACTATAAATTACAGCAGGTAGCTTACCTTCTCTTCTAAGCTTTCTAACTCTATTACCTAAAACCTCTCTTTTTTTGACTTGCAAATTCAAATGTTCCATAAAGTAAACTAAATAATATATTAAGAATTCAAGCTATAGATTATAAATCTCGAAATAGAAATTTTTTCTCCAGTTGTCTGAGAAACTTGGGACAGATAATCAGAAACACTGATATTAGAGTCTTTTATATAGGGTTGCGATAGTAAGCTAAACTCTTTCGTAATTTTGCTTTTTTTACCTTCCAAGATCTTTTCTATAATATTTTCTGGCTTACCTTCATTTACTAATTGAGTTTTAAAAATATCTAGCTCAGCTTCTATAAAATCACCGTTGACTTCTGACTCATCGATAAATCTAGGTTGGTAAGCAGCAATATGCAAGCAAACATCATTACAAAAATCTTTGAACAAATCTGACCTAGATACAAAATCAGTCTCACATTTGACTTCTAAAAGTACTCCCAATCTATTATCATGAACATAAGAATAAACTCCTCCGTTATTGGTTTCCTTATCTTTGCGAGCCTGAGCCTTAAGCAAACCTTGGCTTCTGAGGTGAGTTATTATTTCTTCCTCATCTTCTGATTTAAGTAAGGCTATAGCTTTATTTATATCTTTAAGAGGTAAACCCGTCTTAAACCTTATGGATTTAATTAATTCAATTGCAGACATATTATAATTTACATTAAACTGTATATTTTTTCAAAGCTTCAAAAGTAGCTTGAACTCCTACGACTTTATTTCGAGTTGTGATAATCTTGGAATAAACATTTTTGATTCCTGCCAACTCCAAAACAGGTCTTAAAAAACCTCCAGCTATTAACCCTGTACCGGTCTTAGCTGGTTTAAGCATTATCTCACAAGCTTTAAATTTCTGCTTTGAAGGAAAAGCTAAACTACTATCACTGTTCATTTTGATTTTTATCATCGTATCTTGAGCTTTTTTAGTAGCTTTACCAACTGCATCTTGGAAATCAATTCCTTTCCTTATACCGAAGCCTACCTTCCCTGCCTTGTCTCCAACTACAACTAAGGCAGAAAATTTCATGCGCTTACCACCTTTGACTACTCTTGTAACTCTTCTAACTAAGATGACTTGACTTTCCATATTAGAAAACTCATCTTCTTTGAATTTTCTAGAGTCCCTACTCTTCTTAAAGAATGACGACCTTCTACCACCTCCAGACTTAGAATTTTTATCAACGCCTCTACTAAATCTACCGTCCTGACTACTTGATCGCCTATCAGAACCATACCTAGATGCACTACTTCTAGAAAAAGTTTTTTTCTGGTTGTTCAGATCAGCTTTTCTTTCGGGAGATACAACACTATCACCTTGTAAACCGCTTTTTTGCTTATTTTCTTCTGACATTCTAACAATATAATTAAAAATAAATAAT
>JBCDGH010000035.1:0-9523 GCA_038751365.1 Patescibacteria group bacterium
ACGTAACGTAATGTACCTATCAAGCAAAAATTGTGTATTTTCAATGGGGGAGTAACCGGAATTCTTATTTTTTTGTTCATATTTAAACTCTGAAAGGCTTTTCCACTGCTTCTGAGTAATTAATTTGAGAGGTCTTAAAAAACAGCTAAGAGATAGGTTTATTGAGTTGAAAGTATTTTGACTAAAGAGTTTCAAAAAGATTAAGGAGTTTTCACTAATATTATAATTGTAAATATTAGATACAAGCTTAATTTTAGATTTATCAAATTTTAATTGACTCTCAGATACTTCACCAATTATTACAGCTTGTTCTAATTTACCCCTTATATTAATATCAACCAATTTACCCCGAGTAAGCTCAGAATGGTAGGCATAAGTTAGATAAACTTGAGGTACTTTTCTTACAGGCAAAGCTTGGTAGTACTTCATATACACTTTTAAATAAAATAGGTATTCTTACAGCTTGTCAAAATTGACCAGACCCTTTTTACTAAGTAAAATTAGTTATCTTCAATAATAGAACATGAACGAAAATCAAATAGTAAATCAGGCTAAAGCAGTAGACCTCAAAATAAGTCAAAAGGAGTCTCTAGCCCCCTACACCACTTGGCAAATTGGCGGTTTAGCTGAATATCTAGCTATTTCAAATAATTCTGAGGAATTAACTAAATTAGTGAAATTAGCTATAGATAACCAAATTAATTATACTATCATTGGCGGAGGGTCTAATACCCTTATTTCTGATGAAGGTATAAAAGGTCTTGTAGTTATAAATAAGTCGAAGAATATTGAAATTTTAGAAGACAATAAGACTGGAGCTATTCAAGACATTGAGCAGTTTGAGGCTGATAATTATAATCCTTGGATACCACCTCGTCATGGTGAAGAAGATAATAGCTTTTATAGTTTTAAAGACTTGGATTATCAGGAATCTGGAAATAGAATAAAAGTAAAACTTAATTCAGGCGTTAGTTTACCATGGGCAATTGCATGGACGCTAAAAAATCAAATTACCGGTCTGCAATTCTTTGCTGGCATACCAGGCACCATTGGCGGAGCTCTATTTAACAACATTCATGGCGGCACTAAGCATTTTTCTGATTACTTTCACTCGGCTAAAGTACTGGTAGACGGTCAATTAAGTGAGTTTAAGTTTGAGGATTTTAAATTCGGCTACGATCAAAGCGTTATTAGGGATCAAAAAAATATTGTTGTAATTGAGGTAACGCTTAATTTGTTTCAAGGAGATATTAAAAAAGCCAAATACGTTGCTTCTGAATGGATGAAAAGAAAAAGAACCCAACCTCGAAGAACGGCAGGCTGTACTTTTAAAAATATACCTCTAGAAAAGCAAGCTGAACTAGGCTTCCCTACCCCAAGTGTAGGATACATAGTTGATAAAAAGTTTGGCTGGCGTGGAAAAACCAGTGGAGACGCGATAATTTCTCAGAATCATGCCAACTTTATTGAGAATCAAAGTGGAAAAGCAACTGCTAAGGATGTAATAAATTTGATAAACCAGATTAAAGATCGAGCTGATAAAGATCTAGGTTTAGACTTAGAAACAGAAATAAGTTTACTAGGTTTTGATTAGTGAGTTCGTCATATTGTATACAATACAAAATAGTAATTTTTAACAAATTGTCAGTTAAAACAAATTAGAGTATACTCCAGCTCAATGGAAAATATCTTAATTATTATAAGCTTGTACACCCTCTCTATAGCTTTTAGTGAAATTGCTTATTACGCTGGCTACAACAATCATATTTCTAGATCCTTTTCTCAAGTTTCAGCTGCTATAGTAAGTATATTATTACCTGCCTTATTACCACTAGATCAGGTACTATATATAGGTGTGGGTTTTACGATAGTTATGCTCATAGCTAAAGAACTTAATCTATTAAAAGGTATTTATAAGCATAATAATGAAGAGATTGGTCCTGTTCTTTTTCCAATTGGTCTAACTATAGCCGCAATTACTTTTTGGGGATTCCAGCCAGCAGTATTTCAAATCTGTTGTTTGATAGTGGGTTTTGCAGATAGTCTTGCGGGTCTAATCGGTAAGTCTTTTGGCAAGATTACTTATCAATTTAGTGTAGAAAAAACAATTGAGGGTAGCTTGGTATTTTTCCTAACTTCTGTAGCAATTTTCATATTAATGATTACTCTAAATAACTTAAGTGTCGATGCTAGCAGAATTGGTAGAATATTAGCTTCATCTGTTATATTAACTATCACCGAAGGTAGTTTTGGTAACGGTTGGGATAATTTAGTGCTACCTTTTGCCTCAGGATTCACAGCTGTTTGGATTTTTGTATAATATATTGTATACTGGTTCAGAAATTAGGTTCTAAGCCTTAAAACTCATTTCATGTTTTATGGTATCGCCACTTTTACTTGGAGCTGGAGAAGTCTCAAATTTAGAAGCAATAGTTTTGATCCAAATAAAGACTAAAGGTCCCAGAGTCCACAACCAAGGTGAAAGTGTTAAAACATTATTGTCTTCTACACTATCCGGAAAGGAACTGCTATTTGTTGAATTACCTCCAAGGAATTTAGCCAACATATCAGGGAATATTTCTTGAGGCATTGGCTGATCAAATACGCTATTCAAAATATATAGGAAAGAACCCAGAGTAAGAGCAAAGAGAACGCCTAGTGATAGCCAGGAGTAATCTTCGTTATCAGGTAAAAAATTTAATGCTTCCACAACAGTCCATTCAACCAACCAAACTATAGCTAAGCATACTATAAATAAAGCAGCCCAGCTTATAAAGGTGTCGCTAAGGTTATTGTTCAAAATGATAATTAGTACACTTGCTGTCCAATCTGAAAAAACATTCACTATCAATTCTTTTGCTAAATTAAAAACAAAAAAAGAAATGATTATAGATATATACCAACCTGCTAGCTTTTGACGGTTAATAAATTTATTCATAACACTTATTCTGAGAAGTTATTATTTAGAGGTGTTTGTGTCAAGTTTACCTCAACCACTTCTTTAATTAAATCATTTTATGATAAGAAAATCTATACTTTGGTAAGTAATTTAACATTGTACAAAGGCTCTGGAGCGTGGCACTTCTTAACTATACCCAAAGACCAATCCTCTGAAATAAAAGCAAATCATATCAAAACTAAAGGCTAATGATTATGTATCTTTGCTAAAAACAATTATTTTGACAAGCTTAAGCCATATGAATATAATGCTGAAAGTTTCTTTAATAAACAATCTTGAGTAAAGATAATATAAACAAAAAAACTCAGCAGGAAATATGCTGAGCTACTAAATATATGATTACTTTCTATCTATATATGCAAAAAGTAATATTATATTGCTTAAAATTATAAGCAAACAAACCATTGGCCAGCGCTCAATAGCTGCTGCTACAAACAGCAGACTGAAGCCTTGTAGTGCTTTCATTTTTTGCACCTTTTTGTAGGACTAAACAATCTTTCATGAGTAAAAGAAGTAGTCAACACAATTCACGTTACCTAAGTCCACTTGCCAAAAACAAAGCTTTTACCAAAAATTAAAAAAGTATAAAGTCTTAAAGCATGTCACAAGTAAATATTTCTTACTCATCTTTAGAAACACAACGTAAATTGAGGATAGAGAAAATGCATAAATTAGAAGAGTTAGGTCAAGACACCTTCACTCCAGATTCTACCAGAAATTATAGCTTAAATGACATAAAGAAGGATTTTGATACAAAAAAAACTCTAAAGTCAATCACCCTCGCAGGTAGGATCAAGTCTAAAAGAACTTCAGGTAAGATCGCTTTTGCTACCGTAGAAGACGAAAGCCTACCTTCTGGCTTCCAGTTTATTTTTAAAAAAGATCAGCTTCCTGAAGAAGGTAATGAAAATAAGCTACTAACCTTTGCTAATTTCAAAGAATTGTTTGAAGAAGGGGATTATATTCAAGCCACAGGCTATCTTAGCGAATCTCAGCGTGGTGAGCCAAGTTTGTTTGTCCATCAATACCAAATCCTTACCAAAGCACTTCGCCCCCTACCCGAGAAACTTGAAGATGTTGAACAGCGATTTAGACAGAGATATGTAGATATGAAACTCAATCCAGAAGTAAGAGAAATCTTGCAAAAAAAGTCTAAATTCTGGACTGCTACTAAGAATTTTATGGACAACAAATGCTTTACACAGGTGGAAGCTCCAATAATGCAAGAAACTACTGGAGGGGCTGAAGCAGAGCCTTTTACTACATACCATAAAGCCTTAGATCAAGAATTTTACTTAGGAATTAGTCCGGAATTGCATCTCAAGAGGTTTATTGTGGGTGGTTTTGAGAAAGTTTATGACATAGGTAGAAACTTTAGAAATGAAGGTATAGATGATGAACACTTACAAGAATTTAGTCGAATAGAATTCTATTGGGCTTATGCAAATAATAACGACTTACTAAGCTTTTGTGAGGAGTTAATCAAGTATGTTATTACCGAAACATTTGGGACTACTAGATTAATTTTTAAACCTAAAAACGAATCTGGGAAATATACTGGCGAAGAAATAACAGTAGAGTGGTCTACGACTTGGTCGAAAATGAGCTATTTTGAGTTTATTAAGCATTACGGAAATATTGATCTTAAAGAGTTTGATACTGTAGAAAAGCTGCAGGAACTATGTAAAAAGTTAGAAATAGATTATGAATCTACAGATAGTAGGGCTAGACTAATGGATAAGATATACAAAAAAGTAGCTAGACCAAAATGTATAGAACCTACGTGGGTTATAGATATTCCTGTTGAATTATCACCTTTAGCAAAAAGAGACCCTAACAATCCAGAGATTACTCAGAGATCACACCTTTTAGCCTATGGAAGTGAATTAACTAATGGCTTTTCAGAGCTTAATAATCCTTTAGATCAATTGGAAAGATTTCAAGAGCAACAGAAAGCTAGAGATGCAGGAGATGCAGAAGCAATGATGATTGATTTAGACTATGTAACTGCTCTAGAATATGCAATGCCCCCTACTGCAGGTTTTGCCTATTCAGAAAGATTGTTTAGTATACTATCAAATCAGACAATAAGAGAATGCACACCTTTTCCTTTAATGAGAAAAGATAAGGGTAATGAGTTTAATAAATCAAAAAAAACCATGGTGGCTCATTCTGTAATTTTAAATAACTCTGATATACCATTATGGTCTAAACTAAATATAGCTTCTCATCTATCGGCTTCGTTTGCAGCTAGGCGTGGTAAAGAGTTAATTCATATAAACAAAAGTTTAACTAAAGACAAGGAGGTAATTCCAATGAATATACAGCATGCAATCGTTGTTAAGCAAGTAGCTACTTATGATGAATTAAGTCTTCTAAAGATAGCTGCGGATAGTGCTAGAGTCGATGTGGTGGTTTTTACTGAGGACATGCAGCAAAGTAGTAACGACGAAAAAGTACAAAACTCAATAGAAAATAAAGCCTCCACTGAGATTAAATACCTAGGTATTTTAGTTTATGGGAAAAAAAGTGATGTTGAAGAACTTACTGATCATTTAGATCTACTCGGGTAAAATACTAGTGTCTTTCTGTCTTTCGCTTTTACAGTTATATTTACAGGACTAATTTGTGTAGATTCTTACTGTAGCTTAATATTTAAAAAGAAAAAATACCCTTTGGGTAAAAACTTCCTTTTGAGGAATTTAAAGTATATTGAGTACTAACACTTTAAACAAAAACCTAGGCAAAACGCCTAGGAAAGTGTAATTCAAAATTAAATTACTTCTTTTTTAATTTTACTTCAGTAGATCTTTTTGGTATAAATCCTGTAGCCCACTTTGGATGTTTCTTATAGTAGTAAAAACCAAACCCTGATAATAGAGCTATTATTCCAGCAGTAAGCCATTGTACTCCACCTGACCTAGGAGTAGGAGTATTAGCCGGTGGTAAGATATTCAAGCTGATTGGAAATTGTACTGATACATACTGATCAGGCAAATTGTCAGCTTTAATTATAGCAGAGTTAACTATAATATCATTGTTAATAACGTTAGGAACGATAGTTGCGTCAAATTCTAAAGTTGTTGTTTGCCCAGCTGCTAGATCACCAAGACTCCAAGTAATTTTGCCAGTGCTGGTATCTATGCTACCACTAGGTTTTAGATTTCTAATATTAGTTATTCTTAACTTATCGTAAGTATCAGTTACAGTAACATTTTTAGCAGTATCTTTACCAGTATTTTTTACATTTATTTGATACCTGATAAATTCATTAGGCTTTAAAGTTGCATCGGCACAGTTTGTAGTAGTATTTAACTTAAAACAAAGCTTGTTTGATGTACTTATGATTGCAGTATCACCTCCAACTGGAAAAGGTACTTGGACTGTAATTTCTGGTATGTCGGTAGCACTAATCTTAGCCACATTAATAACATTGTCTCCAGGTAGAGCTGAAGCAGTTACTTTACCGTCGAAAGTAACTGACTTAGAGGCATTACCTGCTAAATCTCCAAGGTTCCAAGTAATTACATCATTACTTAACTGTCCGTTATCAGAAATGTTGCTAATATCCCCTACCCTCACTTTATCGTAAGTGTCTACTATCTTTAAATTCCTTACAGTATTATTTGTTGTGTTTCTAGCTGTAATCTTATAAGTGATTTCGCTACCTGGTCTGAGATCTTGAGCAGCACATACGTCATTGGTACCTTTAACCACACACTCTTTTATAGCTGTCAAATCTACATTTGCTACAATCGGAAATTCTACTCTAGCTGTTACATCAGGCACATTATCAGCTCTTGCTATAGCAACGTTCACAACTATATCTCCATCTTTTACTGTATTTGCAATAGTTGCATCAAAAGTAACTGTTTTACTTCTACCAATTTCTAAATCACCAAGACTCCATGTAATTACGCCGTTGTTAATCTGTCCATTGTCACTAGCATTGGTCACATTAGTTAGCTTTTCTTGGTCGTAGTTATCGGTAACAGTTAAGTTAGTTAATTTATAAGTACCTGTACTATTAACATTTACTCTATAAGTAATTTCGTCTCCAGCTTGTAGTGTAGTAGAAGCGCAGGGGGTCTGAGTACCTTTAACCACACACTCTTTGGTCGCACTCATTTCTGGTTTTATTACATTTACTATTAATGTACCAGGCGTACCTACTAAACCTTTAGAATCAGTAGGAATGACGGGGAACTGAAAACGTCTTGGGGTATTTGAGTTAGTTGGACATGAAATTATTGGTCCAGTACTATTTGGTCCATTTTGACCGGTACCAGGAGTAGTTACCGTACAGTCATTTGTTAGTCTAGAAGTATCGATAGTTAAAGGATAGTCGTTATCAGGGTCTGTACAGTTCAACCTTTCGAAAGATCCAGTTTGACCTTCGATGATTGTTATTTCTTGCCCTGCACATACTGGTGGTAAATTCTCTTTAGGCTGTGGAGTTTCAACTGGAATGATAGAAAATAATATGTAGCCATAACCTAGGAATCCAGCTTCTAAACTAGGCTTGATCTGATAACCACTAGTGCTAGGCAAGTTAATATCAGGAAAAGCAGTCCAAATAGGATTAGATACTATATTACCTGTAGAATTATCACTTATAAAGTCATAAGGTACAGCTCTTTGACCTTGGTCTACAGCATACTTTCTCTCAACTGCATCAATGTAGTGTCTAGTATCTCTACCTACAATTCTAAATGAGGTGTTAGGAGGAGTATTTATGATCAAATCACCACCTTTTTGTTGTGAAGTAACTGAGGGCACATTACTACCAGAGAGAGTTGCTCTTAATCTGTACCTAGTCTCAGATTCTTTCAAAAGCTCTACTTTTACATTTGGATTAGCTATTCTAGGATTACCACTAGCATCAGGTATAGCTCCATTATTGTAATATAGGTGAAAACTAATGTCTTGACCTTGAATAATTGTTTTCTCTCTAGGATTGTTATTTCTAAAGTTTACTGGAAAATGACTCAAGAGAGGCATGTCTTTACAAGCGTTAGACATAATATCTGGAGAATCCAAAGTGGTAGTAAGAGGGTATGGATTCCAAGATGGCCCGGTTGCCTCAGTCTGACAGATTGGTTCAATAGGAGTCGGATTAGTTTCTTGAGCAGTAGCCGAAAGCATTTCCATAGCTATCGGTAAAAGCCCAATTACTAACATAAATCCAGAGACTATGCTGATAGTTTTTATAAGAGTATTTTTAGTGATCATAAATAATTATATAAAAAATCTTTGGTCGAATATAAGCTTTATTATAGCACAGAAACAGCCTGAAGTCAATAACGCTGACAAAGTTTAAGAAATATAGCCGTTTATCTCCGAGATTTCTTTTGGAAAAACAATCTATACAACATAAAGGGTACTATAAGAAATAGTAATAGTAAAGAAATATAAGTAAACACGCTCCACTTACCCCACATTTTATCTAAGACATGCCAAATCAAAATATATATTACTAAATAGGTTAGTGAGTGAATTTTTTTCCAGTTTCTTTTGAGCTTATGAACACTGTAATCATTTGAAGTAACTGCTAAAATAGTAAAAATACCAAAACTCAGTACGCCTTGAATGTATTTAATAATTACAGCCGGATCAAAAAAATTAAGATTACGAGTAACACCTATTAGTACACCGTGAATCAGCGCTAAAATAAAAGCTGAAACTCCAATCTCTCTCCGCTTTTTTAATAAGAAAATATTCCACTTTTTTGTTCGATATTTAGTGAGTATTGTCCTAATGATTCCAGGGACTAAAGTCAAAAGATAGAGTATTAGCGACAGAAAACCGAATAGATTAGGTAATAGTCCAAGATTATATTCCATTTTGTTTATATTTATATAACTTATTGTATTAAAAGTAATACCTTTGGTCAAAAATATAGATTATTACAAGTAAATATGTTTTAAAACAGTAAGTTGAGTTATTTTAACAATTCTAGGAGTATATAATGCTTAACTCATTAAAGTATGTTTGCTTAGTTTCTTTAAAAATTTTTATCTCTAGTTGTAATAAGAGTAAGATTGTAAGACTACAAAATTATCAAACTAAAAGATGTATACTACTTGCTGATATATCTGATGAAAACAGCATTTATAAAGATAATTGTGATCAAGATGAGTCTAATATAAAAGCTATAATAAGTAACAAAGCATTGTTGGTACGCAAAACCTCAGCAAAAGAATATCTTAAGATTGGCAGAAATGACTCTGCTTATTTATCAACCAAATATCAAACAACTTTCAAAATTCAAGAGGTTGAAGTTGGAGTCTATAAAGCTATAGTAAAGAAATGGGAAGGTAAAGGAAAGTGTCTTGCTACAGATCGTCTGAATGACGTGTTTGTAAAGAAATGCAAAAAAAGCAAACGTCAGCAGTGGAGGATTCTAGAACCTTTTTAATCCTTATAACTTGTACCTATTATTCAGACAGTTATTTAATCAGCTGTCTTTTTTTGTGTAAACTAAGATATTTTTATGTTTTTTAACAGAGTAGAAAATAGGTTTATATCCTGAAAGAGAATTTGTGTTTAAAACTTCATTATAAA
>JBCDGH010000036.1:0-8897 GCA_038751365.1 Patescibacteria group bacterium
CAGTTCTTCCACCTCAGGTTCAAGTAGTACCTCAGGCAGCAGCTCTACTTCAGGTTCAACCAATACCTCTGGTTCATCTTCTACAAGCGACAGTAATACCTCAGCTGGTACATCAACAAGTGGCAACACTTCAGGGTCTACTACTTCTAGTAGCTCGTCTGATTCAACTACAAGTGGTACTCAGACAAGTGATAATGGCAGTGTATTGATTACAGGTAATGCAGGTGAAGTAAAAACAGTTTTAGAGCCGCTTAGTAATGTTTCCAAAATTGACTTCAAGCTCAAAGAGTCTTTGAATAATATTCAAGTTAGCTATAGTAAAATATCTGATCAGGGCAGCTGTACAAATATAGATGGAACTAATAGATTAGGAATTGCCTTTGCTTTTAGCCAAGATGCTGAAAAAATCGAAGATGTTACAGTTACTTTTGATCTTCCATCTGGTTTAAACAATATAAAAGCTTTTAGCTGTAGTTCTCCGGGGGTCGAGGCTGAAGTGCAAGCTCTAGGTAACAATAATTACTCAGCTACAATCCCAGCAGCCAGTACTTTTGTGGTTACGGCAGATCAAGAGGAATCTTCAGCTACCAATATGGGTACTATCCGTTCGGGTGGGTCTATGTGGTTAGGTGTGTTCTTGTCTGCCACAGTTCTTATTATAGTATCTGTAGCAATATTAGAGGTTAAAAATAGTCAGGCTAAGAAATCTAGAATTATTAACAGCAAATAAAAGTAAACAGCCTAAACTAAAAGTTTATTGACTTAGTACTAGAAATTTATAAATATATTTAAGTTGACATTTATAAAACAGTGTCAACAATTGGAGGCTACCTCAGCATCCAAGGCAAAGGGCGGCTCTACTATCCACGAGTCGCCTATTTTATTTGGTCACAAATACATCCTAGAAATACTAAATAGATTAATACTTGACAAGTTAAGTAATTTGTGATAACTAATCAGAGTAATGGTTGATAGTGACAAGACTCGAGAATTATTTATGGACATAGCTTATAAGATCCATGGTTTAGTTATGTTGATGGATAAAGATGCAGAGAAGTTTTTGCAGAAAGAGTTGGAGTTATCTTATAACCAGTTTTTAATTATTTTTGCTATTTCAGAGCACTGCGCCAAAACTCAAAAATCTGTAGCTTTTTTTACTAATCTTACCGAAGCAGCAGTCAGTAAACAGATAGAAAATCTAAGAAAGTCTGGTTATATGACTCGAGTCGAAAGTAGTGAAGACAGGCGAGAGCATATTCTTTCTTTGACTAGTAAAGGCTCAGAAAAGGCTAATAAAGCTAAGTCTCTTATATACAAAAACGTAAAGAAACTATTCTCTGTTCTTAATACTGCTCAACTAACCGATTTACATACTCATCTAGATAAACTATTTCAAAAAATTACTCATAATTCTAAATACTTTAATCATTAATATATGTCAGATAAGCAAATATTACCTCAGCAATCGTCTGCTGATAATCAAGGTAAAAATTTCAACTATTACATAACAAGATTTTTTTTAAATAACACTAGACTTACGATTTTGAGTTTCATATTACTCATTATTGTAGGTATAGTTGCTACTTTTAGTACCAAAACTACTGGCTTTCCCAATCCAGAGGTAGGAATATCAATTGTGCAGACAGTCTATCCTGGAGCTTCTTCAGAAACCATAGTCAAGGATATAAGTCAACCTCTTGAAGGTGCTATTAAAGATGTAGAAGGGGTCAAAAACTATACTTCATTTAGTAGAAATTCAGTTTCCATAATTTCGGTTACACTTGATGAGAATTCTAATTTTGACACTGTCCGCAATAAGCTTGATTCGGCAGTAAAGGGTGTGAGTTTGCCCGAAGGAGCTGAGTCTCCAAAGCTAACTAAGCCAGAAGTAGGAGGACCAAGTTTAGTTTTTTCTGTTGCGGGTAATGATTTAGATGAGGTCTATGATGCCTATACTCAGGCAGTAGCAGATTTGAATCAGCTTCCAGAGACCTCCAGTGTTGAGCCAATAGTAGATCTAAAAAAACAGGCAGTTATTAAGTTAGATTTAGAAAAAGTTAGAGATTCAGGTATAACCATAGACCAAATTCAATCACAAATAAGTTCAATTGGTGAGTCTATTCCAGTTACTTCTGAGACCAGTATTGACCAAACAAATTACACGATCAACACCTCAGTTTCTGGTAGTAGTCTTGAAGATATAGAGAATTTAGAATTTACACCGTTAAGATCTCAATCTGGACGTCCTAGTACTCAACCAACAGCTCCTAGCCAGCCGGTTAAACTAGCTGAACTATCTACCACTGATATTGAGTATAACTACATTGATGGTGACAGGACTAGCTTAGGTATAAGGGGTCAAGATCAAGAAAAAATTCTTCCAGCAGCAGTATTTAGTGTAAAAGCAGCTGAGGGTACGGATATCGCTGTCTACACTTCCACTATTTCTGATCAGTTCAACAGCTATGAGAATGTAAAATATTTGCGAGTTAAAGATAATTCTGATATTTCTGGAAATGAGGTCTTACTTGTAGAAAATTACTCAGTAAACGATCAAAATCAAGAACAGGTTGACGAAGTGGTTGGTGGTTTAATAGGTGGAGAGTTAGATTTTATTGACGGACCTGCTAGTAATGTAGGGTGGTTGCTTGGAGGTATTCAATTAGTCTTTTTGGTAATGTTAGCCTTTGTGTCTTGGAGAGCTGCTATAATAGCTGCTGTATCAATACCACTTAGTTTGATGTTTTCAACTATTTATTTATTTTTAGTTGGTGAAAGTCTAAATACTCTAGTTCTATTTTCTCTTGTGCTAGTTATAGGTTTGGTAGTTGATCCAGTTCTAGTTATATTAGAGGCAATTCAAAGGAAAGTAGATACTGGTCTTAAAGGTAAAGACGCAGTTCTAGAAGCAGTAAAAGACGTTGGTAACGGTCTGTTCTTAGCTACAGTTACTAATATTATTGTATTCTCACCCTTTGGTGTTATTTCAGGAATATTAGGTCAGATTTTTGGCTATATTCCTTTGACAATTATACCTGCTACAATTGGTTCTTATGTTATTCCTCTAGTATTTTTAGCTTGGATGGGAGGGTTAATCCTAAAACCAAGTAAAAACAAAACTGCAAGCGAAGAAGGTAATTTATGGGGTGTAGCTAAATGGCTGATTAGTCTTAATCGTAGTATATTAGAAGGCAGTAGAATTTTGAGATTGATTATCGTTATAGTTGCTTTGATAATTCCTATAGGAGTAGGAGGGTATTATTTCTCTACTGGACAGATGACTGCAGCTCAGTTTACTTCTACTGATAACGGAAATAATTTGAGTATAGGCGGTAGCTTCTTACCAGGTACAACGAAGGGAGATAGAGAGCAAGCCCTAAAAGATTTGACTCAATTGGTTATCGAAAATGAAAACGTTCTACAAGTTTATCCTTTTGATGTCTCTGATACACTTACCCTCAATGTAGAATTAAAGGATGCTCAAGAGAGAGATATTAAGTCTTCAGAAATAGTCGAAGATTTAAATGCCAAAATTCAAGAACAGTTTGTACAAGAAGAGTCAAAACCAAAATTCTTTGACTTGAGAGTAGGTGTAGAGCAGAATGGTCCACCATCTGGAGCTTATCAAGTATCTATTGCGGTAAAAACTGATGATTTAAATAAACTCGAACTAGCTTCAGTAGAAGTGGGTAAAGTAGCTCAGACAGTTTGCTTTACAGATGATCGCCGTGTAGTCATTGATGATAATTGTGATGGAGAAAGAATTGTAGAGAGAATTGATGATGGTTACACAGGAAAACAATCTAAGGTCATTGAAGTATTAATTGATAGGCAGAAATTACAAGAAGCCCAACTAGTAGTTCCTAATGCTCCATTAAGCGCTCTAGTAAACCAAACTTTAAGGCAGTTATTCAATATCAACGACTCTAAGCCTTTAATTACACTAATTGAAAATGGAGATGAATTGGAGGTTGTTCTAGATAAGAATTCACCAGATCCCAAAATTCTAGAAGAAATAGAAAACACAATAATTACATCTTTAGCTGGTCAGCAAATTAAACTTTCTGATGTAGCTCAGATCAATGAAAGAGTTGCTAAATCAAGTATCCAAAGAGTAAAAGGTCAGACTACTGGTATTGTACAAGTTGGTTTGAAAGAAGGTTTTGATGATGAAAGTATTAGTCCTTTAGTTAATCAAGCAATTCTAGATCATTTTGACGATTCTAAATTAGCTGAACTAGGCTTAGAAGAAGGTAGTATTGAGGAGTACAGTGAAGGAGGGACTGCAGCTAATGCTAGATCTTTCCAAGAGTTGCTTATAGCTTTAGTACTAGCAGTATTTCTAACATACATTGTATTATCACTATTCTTCCAGTCCTTCACCATGCCGCTTGTAGTACTATATACCATACCTTTGACTTTTATTGGTGTATTCCCGGCCTTAGTTTATCTTGGCACAGGTGAGTTTGGTTTCTTTGAAATAATTGGAATGATAATTTTAATTGGAATTGTAGAAAATGTGGCTATCTTCTTAATAGATTCAGCCAGACAAAAAATTAGTTATGAAGGTTGGAGCGAGAAGCAGGCTATTAGTTTTGCTTCAGGTGTGAGGATGAGACCTGTGCTCATGACCCAGTTTACAGCTATTGCTTCCCTAGCTCCATTAGCAGTTTTGAGTCCTTTCTATCGTTCTATTGCTCTAGTAATTATGTTTGGTTTGATCTCTTCTGGATTCTTGTCACTGGTTACTACCCCGATTCTATTTGTCTTTTTCAAATGGCTATCTAGACAATATAGAGCTTTGAAGTGGTATAATAAGATACTCTTCTTCCCCTTGTTTGTAATCTACATTATCGTTTTAGCTATTAAGGATAGACCGCAAAAATCTAATAAAAAAGTAAACATAGATGTAATTCAAAATAAATAAAAATCTAGCAAAACAAACAAATGCCCAGTCCTAGACTGGGTTTAATTTAATTCTTTTTATCAGTGAAAAAAATATCTATCCAAAATGTACTAAGTTTTATAGTTGTATTTATAATACTAGGTTCAATAGCAACTACTTTAATTTTAATCTTCTATACAATTGCGCCTTCTTCAGAGCAGGTTATACTTGAACCGGCAAAACAAGTAATCTACTATGATTTACCTGTAGTTTCTGAAAAGTCTTGCACTCAGTACGAAATCTACATTGAAAGTAAAAAATCTTGTAGGTTGGAATGTGAAACACCTGAAAACTGTAAAGAAAAACAAGACCTTATCAATCAAGAGTTGGAAGAACGCTTGAGTTTATATGTTTCAAAATCTTATTTGGTATTGAAAAATCTAGAAGATCTAAAATCCGGTAATTTATATCCTTCTAGTTATTTATACGACCAAGGTCAGTTTATACATAATAGTGGTGTCCATGAAGATCAAAATTTATATCTCTTAAAGCTGGTTACAGATATTGTACCTGAGGAGTATTTAGGAAAATCTTTGAATGAAGTTGTATTTTATAATGATCAGGCAAGTGAATTTTTAGCTTCTGTTTTACCTGCCCCTGACTACAAGAGCTCAACACTGAATATAAATACAAAGATATTTAAATCTTCTACCTTCGTAATAATTAGCAGTATAGTTCATGAGCTAATGCATATAATTGATCATACAGAAGCTAGACCGGCTTATAATGATAAAGATTGCAATGGAGTATTTATAAACTATGGTTGCTATGAGGGTCAGTCTCTTAAAAATCAGTTTTATGAAGAATTTTATAAAAGAGGTTATGACGACAGAAATAGCTTTGTCTCAGAATATGCTATGACTAATATATCTGAAGATTTAGCTGAGTCTTTTCGAGTGTTTGTTACAAGTTCATTAGAAACTGAATCTAAGATAGCTAAACAGAAAGTAGATTTCTTTAAAGACAAAAACAAATTCGTTAGCTTGAAGAAAGATATAATCGATTCACACGGTACTTTGCTTAGACAGAGAGTAAAACTAGCTATCTAATGTGTAGTAAATTCTACAGCAAATCTAATTCTGACTTCCTTTAATTCTCCAGGTTTAATAAGAATAGGATTTGTGTTTATAGCATTGGTAGATCTACTAAATGGCTCAAAACAAACAAAATCTGAATCAGGCTTGCTTTGATTTTGTGACCAAACCACTAAATGCTGGAAGTCTATATCTGATTTTGAGCTATCAATAGTAAGCTTCTTGTCTGGAAATTCGATTTCTGCTAGTCCATTAAAGTCGAAGAAAGTTCCGTTTTGGATATTTTCCCAATCAAATGAGTTGGCTTCGAATTCAGGTACTTGCTCTATTTTGAGATTATTTTTCTGTGAATGCTGGATTGGAAAATAGGGGTGAATACCTGGGGCAATCGGTAGCTTCTGGCTTCCAGTATTTTTAGTTTGCAGACTATAGATTAGGTTGTTATCTTCTATTACTAAATTCAGCTTTAACTCAAATTCAAAGGGGTAGGCGAGTTGTATTTCTGAATTGATTTGAGAGTGGTTAAGACTAAGTTGAATCTTATTTTGATCGATATAGCCTAGGGACCAATCAGAATTTCTAGCAAAACCGTGTTGACTAATTGAATGACCTGAGTAAGTAAAAATATTATCTTGTAGCGGATTAGCAAACGGGAATAAAATTGGAATTCCAGTACGTTTTAAGCTACTGCCCTTATACAACAGTTTTTGCTTTTTTTGCTTTTTAGGATTTATTATCTCCCAGCTAGTTATCAAAGCGCCTTCACTTAATATCGAGAGCTCACAATTGTTATTCTTTATCGAATACTCCATAAGCAATGTACGTTTACTAGCTATAGGCTTTTAGTTGTTGATTCTGCTTGCGATAGTAATTGGCTTTACAAGTATTACTACAAAAGACTTTACCATCAGGTTCTATACAATCATGGCAGCAGATGAAATGTTTGTGACATTCTGGATCACTACAATTCACAAAGTTTTCTGACTTTGTTCCACATTTATCACATTTTCCTACTATTTTATGATCAGCCTTCTTGGTATTAAAGCCCATAACAAGTCTTTGATCAAATACATACAGTTTACCAAAAAAATGCTTATTGGGATATTTTTCCATATAATTAACAATCCCTCCATATAATTGATAGACTTTTTTAAAGCCGTTATTTATCAAAAAACCTGAAGCCTTTTCACACCTAACACCTCCGGTACAGACAGTGACAATATCTTTGTCTTTTAAGTGATTTATACGTTCTAAAATTGTTGGTAAATCTCTAAAATTACTAAATTTTGATAAGATTGAGTCTTGAAAGTAGCCAACTTTTTGCTCATAGTCGTTGCGCATATCTACAATATAGAATTCCTTCTCCTGTCTGAACCAATCATGAAGTTGTTGAGGATAAATATGTGATCCAGTTACTACATTGGGACTTACATCTCGCTCTCCTAAGTGACTACTGACTATTTCTGAACGAATTTTTACTGATAATTTTGGAAAAGCTGAGCCATTGCCGTCGCTGATTTTGTAATATATATCTTGAAAACTGTTATACTTCTCTAGCTCTTTAGTGTATTTTTTAATGTTTTTTTGCTCTCCTTCTAAAGTAGCATTGATACCCTCGACAGCTATAATTATTCTACCTTTTAGGTTTAGGTTCTGGCAGAGCTGTTTTTGCCATAGCATTATAGCTTGAGTATCTAGAATTTTGGTATAACTATAAAAAAGCAATACTTTACTAGCCATATTGGTTAATATTAATTATATAAAGTATGATCTGTCAAAGTTTTATTACAGGATTGACATTAAGTAGGAAGTTGAAAATCTTGGAAGCGATTATCTATTAAAATACATCAACTTATATTGCCATTCTATGTTTAGGAAAACAAAACTCGACTTGCTTGCTCTCGGCGGAAGCTTTATAATATTTTTCTTTAGCATGGTTAGTGGTATTACTGCAATTGTATTATCTTTTTTAATTCAATATTTAGATATTAAAGATTGGTTTTTTGATTTACAGAGACTGTCACTTTTTTTTGTTTTAATGTGCATCACTTTCTTGATAATGACAGTAGTAGTTTTTTGGGTTGATAGCTTTCTAATAGAAGTTTATAACTTCTTCAAGATTAAGCTTGGTGATCAAGGTGTAGGGATAGTAGCCATTTCTACTTTTATATCTTTATTTCTAGGATTATATTTGATACTACCTAATTTCTTTACATTTGTTCGTGATTACTTCTGGTTGTAATTTAATTTTCGGTATCTATCTTAGGGTATAGCCAAAATTTAAGTATTTTTGTCACTTTAGGCATTACAATGTAGGTTAGAGTACTAATTGAAAATAAAGAAATACATAGTAACAAAACAAAGTAAGGTATCTGAGGAAAACTTTCTTCTAAAAAGCCTAGTAATGGTGAAGTTACCAGTAATTGCAAAGGATAAACACCCATCACAGTTGCAACTATCATCTTACTTTTTTTTGGTGGTTGCAGACCTGAATCAGAGCTATAATTAAACCAGTATTCAAGTCCACTAAGCTTTTTAAGTTCAGTGTCAGAGCTAATTTTGTTCATTTTTTGTGAGTATACTTTAGCTTCTTCACTTTCCAGCCATTTATTTAGATTTTCTTCAGTGTTAAAGCGATAAACAAAAGTAATATACTCAGTTTTTTGATCGTTAAAGACATCCAAGCCTAAAAAACCTTCAAATTTGATACTGGCTAAGTATGATTCTGAAAGTAATTCTTTGTATTTTTTTTGGTGTTTATATTTGACAAGCCTTTTGATGACTATGGTAACTCCAGTTTTTGAATTGTCTAACATATTAAATTGAAACTATTTTTCAACAAAATTAGCTACTGTCTATAAGCTTATCACAAAAGCATTTTTTTGAAAACAGAGCAATACTATTGTAAAATATATTAA
>JBCDGH010000037.1:0-8844 GCA_038751365.1 Patescibacteria group bacterium
ACTCTTAGAACTGGAGGTATAAACAGCTTTGGTATTCTAGCACTAGTAGTATTAGGTGGACTAAGCCTTCAGCTAACCAAAAATACACTGAGAAACAATGACAAAAGATACAAATCAAGAGCTAAAGTAAGCAGGTTTTAGCAAAAACGCTAGTATACTAGTACACACTCTAAACTTTCACTATCAATAATTTTAGCTTAAGTTCCTAAACTGTCACATAGACATTAGTAATTACTTTTGCTATATTTTAATAGAGATGATTAATGCTTAATTAAGATTTTAGAGGGCATGTACTATTTTTTTGAAAAACTGTGGCGGTTTAGAAACATTAACTTTATCGAAGATGAGTCTATTTTTGATAGGTCATTTACTTCTTATTTTAGATCTAAATTTAAGCAAATTATTTTATTTACTCTAATTAAGGGATTATCTTCAGTATTTTACATTGCCTCTCCACTTATACTTGCTAATATAATTACAATTCGCTCTTGGGAATATCTTTGAATATTCTTTATTACTGGAATCATTATTCAATTACTATTTACTTCAGCTGAATGGTTAGAACAAAGATGGATCGGCTACGAGCAGTATAAAATTCGAATCTCAGCTCAAAAACGGCTACTAATTACTGACCCTGTAGTGCATTCTACCCTCTCACATGGTAAAGTATTCTCTAAATTTACCCCACTTACTATAGGTTTTTTAGAGCTGTCTTCTCTAATCACTGGTGATTTAGGTGATATAGTTATTTCGCTAATCAGTATTGTAATCTTGTTTCTTGCGACTGATAGCTTCATTGGCAGTATCTTAGGTATAGGTATTATCCTGCAAATGCTAATTATCACTCTTCTTAGAAGGAAAATATCTAAAGAATTTAAGCCTATAGATATTCAGCGTAGAGATGCTAGTACAGAAGCCTCTACTGTCTTAGTAACCCAGAAATCATTTATTAGAACAGTCTTTGCCACCGAAAGCATGCTCAATAAATATAGGAAAGCTTTCTCTGAAGTTATAGTCTCTATTAGAACCTCGCAGATGACTTATAAAGCTTTAGGCTCTTTAATCGAAATTACAAATACGCTAACTACTGTGATTGTCATATCTTTACTATTTATGTCAGACAAGGAAAGCTTAACCATACTGGCTTTAGTTGCCTCATTAGGTAGAAATGATTATATGATAGGTCAGACTGGAAAAGTTATTGGCAATATTACTACAGAATGGATTGATCTTACTGATTCCTGGGAGTTTATGAAAGAAAATAGTAAAACCACCTACCCTGTCTTAGACTCATAATAATACAGCTAAACTGTAATAATTTGAACATGTATTTGACGCTAATGCTCAAAAATGCAATAATTTGAACATATGCCAGAATATAGGCTCAAAAAACTGCCTTTAGAAGATGACTTTAATACAACTGAAATTTTAAATTTGAGCTTAAGAGTTGATAACGCTTTATCTGACTTAGACAAAGAGATCCTAAAAATATCTAATTTTGAGCTAATTCTTCAACCCCTAACTGTTCGTGAGGCTGTCGCTAGTAACGAAATTGAAAGTATCAGAACTACCACCCTTGAGATACTGCAAGCTGAATTACTAAACCCTCAAACATTACCATCTGCGCAAAAAGAAGTTTTACATTACAAAAAGTCGTTATTGCTAGGTTTAAGTATAGTAAAAGACGAAGGTAAGCTTTTACTGGAAGATTTGATTAACATTCATTGCGGAATTGTACCAAACAAAGCTGGACTTAGAAACAGAGGTGGTGTATACGTAGGCAATAGGCTGGGAGAGATAATCTATACCCCTCCACAAGAACTTGCAGAAATTAAGGACTATCTAAACAATTTATTTGATTATATCTATTCGACACAAAGCAACTCTCTAGTCAAAATCATACTAACTCATTATCAACTAGAGGCAATCCATCCATTTTTTGATGGCAATGGGAGAGTGGGTCGTATTTTGATGTCTCTACAATTTGTATTAGAAAAAAAACTGCAATATCCCGTTCTATACTCCTCAGGTTATATAGCAGAAAATAAAAGCGTCTACTACGAATTATTTAGAGAAATTCAACAAAACAATAACTGGCATGACTGGATTATCTTTCATTTAAATGGAATATTGAGACAAGCTAAAGAAGCTACAATGAGAGTCAGAGAAATTCAGGAATTGAAAAACCAATTTACTTACAGAGTTAGCACAGCTTTAAAATTGCCAAAAACCAAGCAAAAAGCCGTCCAAGAATATTTTTTTACTAAAGCTTTTTATACTCAAACTGATATGGCTAAAACTCTGCAAATGTCTCGAAATACTACAAAGAAATACCTGACTACACTACTAAATCATAATTTGCTAGATACTAGGCAAGCAGGAAGGGAATTTTTGTATTTTATACCTGAGTTTATAGAAATTTTGAGCTAATCAATTTAAAGGTCACAAAAAACTATCTTTTAGAGACAGAATTATTGAAAAAAATAGTAAGGAACAAGTTAGAGGTGTTCAACTTACTATTTAATTTGACTAGGTAAGGAAAAATCTAATCTTTTGAGCCAGGCGGTATTTCTGGTTCTTTTTCAGGCTTTAATTCGATTATCTGAATGTCAAATTCTATACCTTCTTTTTCAAGAATTTCAGCTATTTTCTCAGTAGTTTTAATGGAATCCTCTCTGTTTCCTTCTACAATAATTTTGATTTCCTTGTCATTCTCCATTCTTACTTTAGGCGCTTTATCTTGATTCTCACTCACTGTAAATATCCTCTATAGAACACGTTCTAGAAAATAGCTCCTAGAATATTAACAAAATAGCATAAATCAGAAATTTAAGCAAGTTTTCTCGCTACCAGCTAGACTCAATTTGTACTTTCCCACCTCCAACCATAAACACTTGATCAGCTACTTTTATAGTATTTAGTCTGTGTGCAATAATCAGTTTAGTAGTGCTCGCAGGTAATTCATCTAAAATCACTTGAAGACTTTGCTCAGTCACTGTATCTAGATTAGCTGTAGCTTCATCTAGGATCAAAAAACTCGGATCGCGCAAAATTACCCTCATAAAATTAATTATTTGCTTTTGACCCAAACTAATATTCTCACTATTATTAGTGACCATTGTGCTCAAACCTTCAGAGAAATTACTGACCAGACTAAAGAGATTTTTCTGTTTAAGAACTTGCTCAAATTGAGAGTAATCAATACTTTCTTCTTCACTCTGACTAAAAATGCTACTAAACTGTTTATAATCTGGATTACCATAAATAATATTATCTAGAACCGTACCAGAATACAAATAGGGCTCTTGTAAAATGAATCCAACCTCCCAGTACAATTCCAAGGCATCCCACTCTCTCAAATCTTTATCTCGTAGTAAAATCTGACCACTTGTTGGTTCGTATAATCTTGAAATTAAACTAGCTGTAGTACTCTTACCCTCACCTGTAGGTCCCACCAAAGCGTAAGTTTTACCTGAGTCCATAGTCAAGGAAACATCTCGCAGAATCATTTTTTGATCTTCGGCGTATTGGAAACTCACATTTCTAAATTCTAAAATCGACATATGTTTAGCAAATTTATTTTAATTTTAACAGTGCTTGCACCCTACCCCAAGCAGCCACAGCTTCTTGCATAGTACCCCAGATATTACCTAAAGTCCGTAAAGGCTCATAAAATTTTTGAGTATAGCTAATAAAGCCAATCAGTAAACCTAAAGTTAGATTACCTTGCTGCAATAAATACAATCCAAAAGCCAAAACTAGTATTTGTGCTATATTCCCAGCAAAACTATATAAAGGATTGAACAGACCATTTAGAACCTGAGCAGTAAAGGTTTGTTTAAAATTAGTTTGATTGAGTTCAGTAAATGACGTTCTCAGATATTCCCCCTTATTAAACGCTGCCAAAGCTTTAAAATTATTCAAATTCTCATCCAGAAAAGCTATCATGTTGCCATTTGTTTCTAGACTTTCTTTATTTTTAGAATTTACTAAAGGAGAAATTACTCTACTTAAAAAAACGACCATGATTACTGCTAGCCACACAACTAAAGCCAGCTGCCAGTTTAAGAAAAAAATAAAGACACCAATCCCAATAAAAGTAAAAAAAGAAGATACAAACTGAAAGATAGACCCACTTAAAAAGTTATTTAGTTTTTCAGTATCGCTGTTGATTCTAGCTATAATATCTCCAGCTTTATTTTGCTGAAAAAAGGTCAAAGGCAGCTCTTGCAATTTGGCAAATAAATTTTCTCTCAGCCTAAAAAGTACTCTTTGAGAAACTTGACCCACTAATCTCGTTTGTAAAAAACTTACTATCATAGTGACTAGATACATACTAGCCAATATTCCTAAAATTAAATTCAAACCACCCAGATTTCTTTTAGAAATATACTCGTCTATGGCGATACTAATCAGCACTGGTGTGGCCACGTTAGTACCAGCGTTAATTAACACAGCTAAAACAGCAGTAATCATTTTAGACCATTCTCCCTCCATCAAACTAACAATTGACTGACGTCTCTGCTGCCAAGTTTCATTTATTCGATTCTGATTTAAATCGTAATTAGTCATAAAATATTCATTTAATTTTCTATAGTTTGCTGACTTGAGTAAATTTGTTGATACTCTCGATTTGACTCTAATAATGATTGATGAGTACCAACACCTACCAGCTCACCCTGCATCAGAACAATTATCTGCTCAAAATCTTTTACTGCTTCAATTTTTTGAGTTATGCTAACCAGAGTTATTTCTGGAAAGTTATACTTTAACCTATCCCATATTTCTTGCTCAGTTTGATTATCTACCCTTGCTGTGAAATCATCCAAAAGTAATATTTTAGGTTGTTGAGCTAAACTCCTTGCTAACATTAAACGTTGTTTCTGCCCACCAGATAAAGTAGCACCTCTCTCACTTACCTGCGTCTCTAGTCCACTCTCTAGAGAAGTCACAAACTCATCCAGTTTCGATGTATAGATGGCATTATTTAGATTTTCCTCAGAAACTAAGTTTGAAAAAACAATATTTTCTTTCAGACTACCTCTAAAAACTAAACTGTCTTGAAATACTAAGCCGAGTTGACTCAACAAGTTTTCTTTATCCCAATTATTCAACACAACATCATCAACCAAAATCTGACCGCTTGTAGGATCACTAAGACCAATCATTAAATTAAATAATTGTGATTTTCCTGCGCCAGTAGGACCAAGGATGGCTGTCCTAGTGCCTGGCTGTATCTTGAAACTCACACCTTTTAGAACTTGTACACCACCCATTTCAAGGTTCACATCTTTTACTTCAATAACACCTTTCACTTGAGCTTGGTAATTACCGTACAGTTTTTCATCAGGTGAGTCCAAAATTTTTTCAATTCTAGCATAGGATACAAAGCCTCTACTAAAACCCTGACTAGTAAAGCCTAGAATAAAGATTGGAGTAATTAAAAGATTATAATATGTAATAAAACTAGCAAACCCTCCTAGGGTCAAACTACTATCAACAATTTGCCTCCCTCCAACGAATAAAATCACAACTACAGCTAAATTAGATACTAAATTAATACTGGGTATCAATAAAGAGAACAGGGTTACCACTTTTATACTTATATCTTTGGCGGTCTGATTAACCTTAGCAAATTTTTTCTCTTCCCAGCTTTGACTATTAAGTATTCTGACCAAACTTGAACCAAATATACTTTCATTTACCACTTGGTTGATTTTGCTTAAATTCAATTGCGACTCACTAAATAAAGGAGAAATTTTACTAAAAATGAAAACAAATAAGACTATGACTATAGGTAAAATTGATATAGCTATGAGAGCTAGATACCAATTGGTAATAAGTAACATCACGCAAGAACCGATAAGTAACAGAACTGCAGTTAAAAAATAGACCATTCCTTGTGAGGCAATAGATTTTACATTCTTTACGTCTGAACTGAAAGTAGTAATCAGCTCACTTACCCCTAAATTATTGACTAAGCTAAAGCTACTTTTGGATATTTTTGTTATCATCTTACTTCTCAAATCTCTAGCTATACGCTCGGATAAAAATACGGTAATAACTGTCTGTAGTGTGGCTAATACAAACAAACCAACCACCAAAAGAGCTAGCAACCAATAATCTTGACCTTTTAAAAGTTCTTGATTGTTTTGAAATGCATCTATATAATACCCAATTAATCTTGGCAGAGCTAAATTTAAACCATTAGCTAAAACAATAATGACAAAAGCAACGGAAAATATACCCAGATAAGGTCTAAAAATTTGTATAACACTGTTAGCTTTATTTTGTTTACCCATTGTTTAGTAAGGTGTAATTTACGATAAGTGCTTACAAATAATACCTTTTTAAATATACAATGTCAAAACTATTCGCCCTCAAAAAACTGTTTAGAATTGTAATTACATACACATCAGCTTTAATGGTATCTGGAACAAGTTGTAGTATATGAATCACGATTAAACGTAATAAATAAAGTTGTTTTACTTTACAAAAACCTATATATCAATATTAGTAAATTCGTAAACAATTAAACTTACCAACTATAGTATGTGTTTTAGAAGCAATTAGCACACATATCTATTGTTAAACATATATATGCCATTTTCACGTAGGAGTCGCAATAGTTCGCGCCCGTATTTTCGAAGAAACTCACGCCCAACAAAAACTAAAAAAAAGGAAAAGGTTCTAGATGAGACTATTTACACGCAAGCTGCTCAAGAAGTAGAACCAAAAAAAGAACTAGATCAAGTTAATTTTGATACCTATTCTCTGTCTAGTACAATCGTTAAAGCTCTGGAGTATAGAGGGTTTACTTCTCCAACCGAAATCCAGACTAAGACTATACCAGTAATATTGGAGGGTAGTGATCTAGTAGCAATATCTCAAACAGGTAGCGGCAAAACTGGAAGTTTTTTAATTCCTTTACTTCATAGGACCAAAGAGGATCAAAACAAAAATCTCAACCGTGGAGCTCTAATTGTAGCCCCAACCAGAGAGCTAGCTCTACAAATAGATAAAGAGCTTAGAGCCTTTGACCTGAGAAAACTAGGACTTTACTCCCAAACTTGCATTGGTGGAGCTGATATTCGCGAACAAATGAGAAGGTTACGCAAACCCAACCACTTTATAATCGGAACTCCTGGAAGACTTGTAGACTTGGTTAAACGTGAAGCTCTTAACCTATCAAACATCAAGACAGTGGTGCTAGATGAAATGGATAGGATGTTAGAAATGGGATTTGTAGAAGACATCACTTGGCTAATAGAACAGATAAAAGGTTCTAAGCAATCCTTATTCTTCTCTGCAACGGTAAATAAGCAAGTTGAACCAGTATTAAAAAAATTTGCACCAAACGCTACTTATGTTACAGTCAATAACCCAAGTCCAAGTCAGTTTGTCGAACAGAGTGCAATTAAAGTTCAGCAAGGTCAGTCCAAGTTAGAAATAATTTCAGAATATTTAGAGCGTGATGAAGTTGTAAAAGCTATAATATTCATAAACACCAAAAGTGAAGTTGAAAAAGTTGCAAATAATTTAGCTAGACAAGGATTTGAAGTAGATTATTTACATGGTGACAAGAGTCAAGGAGCCAGGACTCGTACCGTAAAATTCTTTAGAAGGATAAGAAGCGGTGTTTTGGTTGCTACAGACGTAGCTGCTAGAGGTCTTGATATCAGCGATATATCTCACGTCATTAATTATGACGAACCTAAATCAGAAGACGATTATATTCATAGGATAGGGCGTACCGGAAGAGCTGGAAGATTTGGTGTAGCAGTTACTTTACTGAACAGGTAACATAAGCTTTAACTGTTCGTTCAGTGTCTGCAAGGTAGAAAAACTGTAAAAGATAGATAAAAAATTAGTAAGTGTTCTGAACATATACAAGTTAAGCTTAGCTTACATATTTTCATACATAGGTTGACATGTCGAATTCAAAGAATTACTAATTTCAGTATGAGTATTCTTGAAGTCAATAATTTAACTAAAGACTTTGGTGAGAGCAAAGGTATATTCGATATCAATTTTGATTTAAGCTCTGGTCAAATTTTAGGCTTTATCGGACCTAACGGAGCTGGAAAAAGCACTACTACAAGTATTCTGACAGGTTTTGTGATACCAGATAGTGGAAATTTTAAGATTTTTGATAGGGATATTGACCATCTAAATATTTATGACATCTACCCAGATATTGGTATTCTCATGTCAGAGGTTGTGTTTGAGAAACACCTTACTCCCCAACAAATTTTTCAGCAATCAGAAGTCTTACTTGATCAAGATCTTACAGAAAATTGGCGTCAACTAGCAGAGTATTTAGACCTAGATATTAATAAACGCTTTAGTAAGTTAAGCCTGGGTAATCGTAAAAAAGTCGGAATTATCAATTGCTTAATGCACGACCCCAATCTGGTCATTATGGACGAGCCTAGCTCAGGACTAGATCCTTTAGTGCAACAAAAGTTGTTTATTTTACTCAAAAAAATAGCTCAAAATGGTGGTGGAGTACTTTTATCATCACATGTACTCAGCGAGGTTCAATCTGCTTGTAATCAAATCATAATGATTAAAGAAGGTAAAATAGTACTCCAAGATTCTACTGAAGACATTTTACAAAGAGCGCTCAAGGTATTCCGCTTTAAAACTCTCGATTCAGAAGTAGAAAATCTACTAAAGCAAAGAGAATTAATTGAAAAAATAGAAATGAAATCTGAAGAGAAGTTAGTATACACCAACCAACCAGAAGAAATACTCAAAATTTTAGTAGAAAATGATATATTTAGTTTTTATTTAGAAAGCCCTAGCTTAGAAAACATGTTTTTAGAATATTATAAATAGTAC
>JBCDGH010000038.1:0-8712 GCA_038751365.1 Patescibacteria group bacterium
GACTTTAGGTAAATACTTTACCACATATTTATTGAATTGTTCCTGTGTTAAATCACAAGAATAGTTTACATTATTCATAGATCACCACCTAATCGGTGGTTTTCTTTATTATCAAGGTATTTTAATTTAGGGACAGGTTCGGGTATAATATTTACAAACTATTTCAAATAGTCTAAACTTTAGTCAATATGCCAGAGTCGATACCTCAAGCACCATCCCCACAATTTATACCTCCAAGTGGCGCCGAAGTCCAGAATGGAAATATCAACCAAACTGCTAATTTTAATGTAGCTCCTTCAACTGAACGTGAGAGGATACTTCGAAGTGTTACTAGAAGTACAAAAATAAAAAGTGCCACCACTTCCGTAATTCAGACTAGAGCTCAGCTAGTTCAGTATCTTAGACAAAATGGGCTGGATTTGTGGACTTCGGCAGTAGAATTCCAAAATTCTCACGATTTTATCTTGAGCAGCTACGTTATATACCCCAAGCATAATAATTTCAAGGAACCTTTGCAGGCTTTTATAGATCGCTATCCCAACCTCAAGCCTGTAGCTATAGCTATTAGAGATCAGCTAAAACCTGCAGGTCAGAGTATGCAAGTAGTTAGCCCTAGACCTTTCTAAAAAAATAGATCCCTAGAAATATATTTCTGAATAAAGTCTTTTACGTAAAGATATATTTCTGTAAGATCTCTTTTTTGAATGGGGTTGTATTCATTGTCGATATAATGAGTATCCATGAATAATATACTACCACTATCTTTCATAAAAATAGCTAACGATTGCTTTCTACCAACCATGTCAGTTGCGTCAAATTCATAAACGTTCCCTGGTTCTATTCCTAGTTCTTTTGAACCCGTTCTATTTTCTGTTAGCATAAATGAGCTTCTCTGCTCTTGTATGTAATTACCTTTTTCGAGTATTTTCTTGGTATTAAACAGTTTTCTTGAGGAGACTTCTTCCCATGCTTCTATTTGTCTAAAAACACCACTTAGTCGTTTGTTTAATTCAGCTTGTGTTTCTGGTATTTCTAAGTGCACAATGTCTCTGCTGGTAACATCCACGGTGGTTAAGCTACTGATATTACCAGAATTATTTTGCTCATTTACAGTCTTCTCTAATATTTGAGCTTTAATATCAGCTATTTGCAATTTCAAGGCTTCAATTTCTAGTTCTAGATTAGCCCTTTCTCTCGCTAGCAAGCTAGTTATGTTCGAATCGTATAATTGAGTTAAAGTATGTAATAACTGCTGATTAATTACAATTTGATTACGTAATTCAATAATTTTAGTTTCTAGTACTTTTACCTTTTGACTTATGCTTAGATTCTCTGGGTCCACTCTGAAATAGTCTCTAATTCTTTCTTTTAACTTATTTTTTTCTTTGACAGGAAGTTTTGATAAATTATCAGGTAAATCTAAATTATTAAAAATCTGCTCTAAAGTTTGTAAATCACCTTTAGTATTAATAAGTTGCTTTGCTTCATTGACTTGGTTAAACCAAGAAGTTAAATCTTGACGAGTAACCTTAAAGCATTTCCAATTTTCTATTTCGTACTTATCTGGATGAATAAGAGTAGCTAATGACCTATACTTATTTTTTAATTCAGATAATTTATCTTTATCAATTTCAATATTTCTAGATTTTCTATACTTCTCGTCTTCTTGTTCTTGGACTTCTTCTTTAGCGTTCGATCTAAATTCTTTTTCTTGTTCCTCAGTAGGACTCTGAGCTTGATTTAAGATATAGTTAAGATAAGCTAATTCAGTCTTTAGATTCTTAATTTTTTGGTATTTTTTTAAATAGTATAATTTAAAATTGAATATTTCAACTCTATTTTCCTGACTAAATTTTTTAACAATTTCTGAAATTTGAGATTTTAACACATCTAACTCTTTTTCTAACTCGATTTGCTCTCTGTTCTTCTGTTCTTGCCTAAACTGAGAAGATAATATAAGTGCAGATAAATTTAGTTCGTTATTTTCGTTGGTCATAATAGTTACACTTTACTCACTCTAAAAAGTTTAAAGCATACAATCAGCTCTTAGACAAGCTTCGGTCAAAAGAGAAAAAGGGGCGCCAAGCCCCTAATATGATAAAAATGAGATGACAACCCCTTTGTTAGGTAAATTTATGGCATGTTTTTGTAACACTCACGCGGAATGTTACAGACACAGATTTGTCCGATAAATTCACCCAGTTATGGAACCGACACGTCCAAGAGTCTTCACCCTCCTTTTATGTTTTTATTAATTTTTATTTTTGTGTTATAAGTTTTTATTTTTGTTTTACCAAGTGTATCGGTGACGTTGGTAATATAAGAAAGGTGAATAGAGAAAATAACTAAGTTTGTATAATTGTCTAACTCATTACTTTTTCTATTTTTAGTCTTGGACTGTAAAGCGAAGGCAGAAAGTCTAACCAACAATTGTAATTGTAGTTTACAAAAAAGGTGTGGTCAAATTTTGACAAAAAGCACCTTTAAGCTCTATTTCTACTTAAATTGAACCCTATGATTATCATTAGCTGGAATCTGTGTGTAGAAAATAATAACCAAATCCAAAGCGTTTATAACCTTCTGAAAGATTATCAGCCAGATGTAGTTTGCCTTCAGGAAGTATCCTTGAGCTGTTTAAAAGATTTGCAGCTTTTGAAAAATTATGAACTGATTGTAGCTAAAGATTTTAACTCGTTTAAATACAACAAAAAAAGAGAGTATAAACTGGTTATTTTAAGTAAGTACCAGATTCTAAATAGAAATGGTGATAATAAATTTAGCATATCTCACCTTACTCGTAGATCGTTTTGGGATTTTGTGAATAGGTGGCAAGAAAGTCTAGAATTTCAGTTTATTGATATTGAGTACCGAAATCAGCGCTATAGAATATTTAATATACATCTTGAGGTGGCTGCTGGTCCAAGACTAAGACTTAAGCAGTTTATGTTTGCAGCTCGGCACTTTAATCCCAAAGCTCATAATATTGTATGTGGTGATCTAAACATTTACGCTAAATTCTGGCTAAACTTACTTGTTGGTTGGGCTATGGGATATACACCAACCGAGCTCTTTATTAATGAAGAGAAGCTTTTTGAAAGTGAGTTTCGTAGGTTGGGGATGATGAATTTATTCAAAGGTCAAAAAACCTACCCTAAGTATGGTCTGCAGCTAGATTATATTCTTGTTCCAAACAGCTTAAGCACTAAGAATAATCAAATTATAACAAGTGTAAAAGATTCAGACCACTACGCAATTGTAACTACTCTGAATTAAATCTAAGCTAAAGACTTCTTCAAGTAACCACCCGTGAAAGACCTTGGGTTGCTAGCTACTTCTTCGGGTGTACCTACGGCTACGATTTCGCCTCCATTATTACCACCTTCAGGTCCCAAGTCAATAATCCAATCCGCTGTTTTTATTACATCTAGGTTATGCTCAATGACCAGGACTGTATTACCTTTGTCTACGAGTTTGTGTAGTACATCAAGAAGTAGTCTTACATCTAATGGGTGTAGACCAGTTGTAGGTTCATCAAGAATGTACAAGGTGTTTCCAGTACCAATTTTGCTTAATTCGGTAGCTAGTTTTATACGCTGTGCCTCACCACCAGACAAGGTAGTTGCTGATTGACCAAGATGGATATAGCCCAGTCCTACGTCACAAAGTGTTTGTAGTTTACGTTTGATAGTAGAATGATTAGTAAAGAATTCCAGAGCCTCCTCCACTGGCATTGCTAATATGTCAGCTATAGTTTTATCTCTGTAAGTAATCTCTAGCGTCTCGCGATTATATCTCTTTCCTCCACAATCCTCACAGACTACATATACATCTGGTAAAAAATTCATTTCAACTTTAATGATGCCGTCTCCTTGGCAAGTTTCACATCTTCCACCAGCTACGTTGAAGCTAAACCTACCTTGAGTATAACCTCTTGCTTTGGATTCAGGTAAATTAGAGAACAGTTCGCGTATAGGGGTAAATAAACCAGTGTAGGTAGCAGGGTTGCTCCTAGGGGTTCTTCCAATTGGACTCTGATCAATTATAATTGGCTTATCAATGTTATTAAGTCCGTCTATTCTTTCAAATTTACCTATAGATAGGTGGCTATCATAGAAATAATTCATCAAGTGATTAGCAAATATATCGTTGATTAAAGTGCTTTTTCCGCTGCCTGAGACACCACTTATGCATACAAACTTTTTTAATGGTATGCTAACGTCTATTTCTTTCAAATTATTTTCTCTAGCACCTAGTATCTCGATACTACCTTTATTTATATTCTTTTCTTGACTAGCCTTTTTAGCAGTTGATACTGCTACTCCTGTACGTCTCTTGGCGGGCACAGGTATTTTTTCGGTTCCAGCCAAAAATCGCCCTGTTGGAGAGTCTGGGTTTTTGGTTATTTCATCAGGTGTACCAATAGCCACTACTTGACCTCCATGCTTACCAGCCATTGGTCCAATATCTACTAGATAGTCGGATTCTCTCATAGTTTCTTCATCATGCTCTACCACTAGTACTGTATTACCCAAATCTCTTAAATGTTTCAAAGTCCCCAGCAGTCTTGTATTATCTCTCTGATGCAGGCCAATTGAAGGCTCGTCGAGAATGTAGAGTACCCCAGTTAGCCCTGATCCAATTTGAGTCGCCAATCTAATACGCTGAGCTTCTCCTCCGGATAAAGTATCACTGCTACGACCTAGGGTTAAGTATTGCAAACCTACATTTACTAAAAAGTTTAGGCGAGTGTTAATCTCTTTCAAGATCATCTTAGAAATCTCTAAGTCTTTCTCTCTTAATGGAGATGGTTTTTCAGACTTGCCTTGAATCCAAGTTAGGTGGTCAAAGGCTTGATTGATAGGCATCTGTGTGATGTCGTGAATATTTGAATCAGCGATTGTGACAGCTAGACTCTCAGGTTTTAGTCGAGCTCCTTTACAGGTGTGGCAAACCTTTTTGGTCATATAGTTTTCTATATCACGTCTGCTGGCTTCGCTAGTGGTTTCTCGATATCTTCGTTGTAAATTCGTAATGACACCCTCAAAGCTAGTATCCCCATAGAGTATAGTATTACGTTGCTTATCACTCAAGTCTTTCCATGGAGTTGTTAGTTTGAACTTATATTTTTTAGCCAAACTTTCAAACATTTGGGTAAGCCATCCTCCACTTATGCTCAATCTGCTGAGGGGTCTTATGCAGCCTTCCATAATTGATAAACTTGGGTTGGGCACTACCAAATCTGAGTCTATTTCAGTTATTACACCCAAGCCAGAGCAGGTAGGACAGGCGCCATGAGGAGAATTGAAGCTAAATTGCCGTGGTTCTAGCTCTCCAGGGCTACCATGACCATTAGGACAGGCTCGGTTTTTGTTGAAATATAGTTTCTCTTCCTCTCCGTTATCTTGGATATGTAAAATAATAGCCTTCTCCTTTCCAAACTTCAAGGCAGTTTCTAGAGAGTCAGTAAGTCTAGACTTATTTTCCTTGTTTATTAGTAGTCGATCTACTACGATTTCTAAACTATGCTTTTGCTGCTTGTTTAACTCCATTTTGTCCAACTCTTCTATTAGCATAATTTGACCGTCTACCCTCATCCTTCTAAAGCCATTTTTTTTGGTATCCAAGACATGTTGCCTATGCCAACCTTTTTGATCTTCTACCACAGGTGATAGTATAATTATATTGGAGTCTTTTTTAATTTTCGAAATTCTATCCACCATTTTTGTTACAGATTCGCCAGTAATCTCTGCACCGCAGACCGCACAATGCTGTACTCCAATCTTGGAAAAAAGCAGTCTCATGTAGTCGTATATTTCAGTAGTGGTACCGACTGTTGATCTAGGGTTTTGAGAGGTGGATTTTTGGTCTATAGAAATCGCTGGTGACAACCCATCTACCGAGTCTAAATCTGGCTTTTCTTTAAGACCTAGAAACTGTCTTGCGTAGCTACTTAAACTTTCTACATAACGTCTTTGTCCCTCGGCATAAATAGTATCGAATACTAGGCTTGATTTGCCTGACCCAGACAGACCAGTGAAGACTACCATTTTATTTTTAGGAATTACTATAGATATATTCTTAAGGTTGTGCTCTCTAGCTCCTCTGACCGTAATATAATTATGAGGGTTGGGTAGTAGGGAGTTGTCGTCTAGATAAGATGTAGTATTATATTCTTTTAGCTGCTTAAATATCTCGGTTTGATCTGTGTTTTCTGCCAAAAAGTTAGTTTTTAAGGCTGTTTTGTCGATTTTATTCGTCATATAAAAACCTCAAGATAATTATCAAGTTTTGTCAAAGATAATAGCTTGACCTTACCGGGCTGTGAATCCGCTTATTCTAAAGGTGTTTTTGGATGTTTACATCTATTTTACAATTAGCTATAATTATAAACTAAGATACCTTTAAAGGACACTCTTAAACTTAATCAAAATGCTTAAAAATATACATAAAAACAAATCTTTTTTGATTTTTGCTGGTGTCTCAGTAGCTGTGTTATTGGTAATTGCTACACTAAGTCTACTTAGTAGAATTATAGACAGTACGCCAGAGTCAAATACTCCACAAAAAGAGTATCAATCATACTCTATTCAAGAAGTTACTGAAGTAGTTGGAGATTTAATTAAGAAAAACGAAACTACGCCTCCAGAGGCAGCTCTTTATTATGCCTATGTTTCTTCAGTTTATGCTGATGTTTACCAGAATAGCTCAGATGCTTCAACTGCCTCTAAAGCAGCATTATTAGTTATGGAAGAAATTTATTCTAATGATAAGCAAATAATTCGCGACTCCCTAGAAGGAGAGTTTAGAAGTTTGTCGGCTGAAAGTCAGGATGTAGTAGATACGTATATTAATCGTTTAGGTAAGGATGGTCACCATGAAATGTTTAAAGGTAAGGTTCCTGAAGGTACTTCTAAGTGGGTTCAGCGACCAGACAGAATACTACCACTCTCACCCTTAGCAGGTACTTGGAAAAGATGGGTCATCACTGATGAAGACCAGCTAGACGTAGAGCAGCCTTTTTCTGCAGAGTTTTATCCTGAATTATACCAGGAAGAACTTACTAAGACTCAGCAAGTGGTAGCTACTTCAGGTCCAGTGCAAGTCAATCTTATAAACTACTGGGGAGGCACTCCAGGAACGAAGACGCCTTCAGGTATTTGGCTAGATACATGGTATGAGACAGTAAAAGATGATGAACTTAGAGAAGAAGATTTAATTAAGCATCAAAAAATTTTAACTCAAGCCATGTCTGACGCTTTTATGGAGGCTTGGAAAGTTAAATATACCCACTGGACCGAACGCCCGTCAATGCTAGACCCTGAGCTTCAACTAGAGATGGATGATCCGGACTTTCCTGCTTATGTTTCTGGGCATACTACAGTATCTTTTGCTGCCTCAACAGTCTTGTCACAACTACACCCTAAGCATGCCGAGATTTTTGGAGAGCACGCTAAAAATGCTAAAGATTCTAGAGTATTTGCAGGAGTGCATTTTCCTATGGATAATATTGCTGGAGAGAAGTTAGGTAGAGAAGTAGGTAATCTTGCGCTAAAAAGTTTTGGCTTGGAGCAAGTAGAATTTGTTGATTCTTTAACTATTATGCCATCTCAGGAGAAGTTAGATGCTATTGAAACCGAAAGAGCCAAGCAAGCTGAAGCGACCAGACTAAAAAAAGAGCTAGAAGATTCGATAATTGCTAGAGGTAGCTTTACACCTGAAATAACAAAAGCTTCAAAGACTCAAGATGATCTAGGTGTTGCTAGTTTGTATAGAGTGTCTTCTACTAAAGATTCTGAATTTAAACCTACTTATGTGGCGGGAAAAGGTGATATTAGACTAAAGGATGGGTATACTTACGAAAAATTAAATGAGGATCAATATTGGAATCCAGGAGCCTGTGCTTCACTACCTTCAGTGGTTTTACCTCAATATATAGCTTCGTTAGAGGGGGCGCCTAGTCAAGCTTTTAATCTAGTAGATACAGTTTGGCTATCAATATATGACTTGGAAAATGATGAGTTTATATATTTATATAATGAAGGTCTAGGGGACTACATAGTGGATAATTATCTAGAAAAAGTCTCTGATAATGAGGTAGCTATGTATTTTTATGATGTGCCAGAACAGATAATAGAGTTTTTTCCACCCACCCCAGTTAATAAACAAGTTGGTCAAAATAATGCAGTAAGGAGGGTTATAAATATTCAGGACGGTACTTATATTGATTATTTAATTGAGAAATCAGAAGATCAACGAGCTTACATATCTGCTAATACAGATGGTCTATTACCGATAAAAGGCTTTGAGATTAAAGAAGACAAGGCTCTGCTAAACGGTCAAATTGTTACTACCTATAATCTTAGAGAAGGTTTGTATACCTATTATGGAGATTCCTATGATAATATTTTGCTTATAAATACTGCTATTTCAAGTTTTTCTTCTAATATTATGCGTATAAATGTCCAAACTGGTGAAATTGATTTGCTTTTTGATACTGAATATAGGACTTTACCAATTGAAGAGCGCGACTTTAGTAGTGGCGAGGTTGAAGTTAACTTTGAGTTTGTACATTTGAATTAAATGCTTAAAGGTTTAGTTTGCGAGTTTTTACTACTCTTGGTAGATAGTTTGTAGGAACCTGTCCCTAAATTAATTACTCATTCTTCTGATCAGTAAAGTAATAACTCTAAGTTTGACAAACCCTAGGTAGGA
>JBCDGH010000039.1:0-8267 GCA_038751365.1 Patescibacteria group bacterium
AATTCTTTGCTCATCTAGAAAAGGCTAGAAGGTTAGTTATGATTTATGATAGAAAACTTAATTCCTACCTAGGGTTTGTCAAACTTAGAGTTATTACTTTACTGATCAGAAGAATGAGTAATTAATTTAGGGACAGGTTCCCCATACCCATGTTATTGAATCATCTAAATGTACCAACCACCTAAAACACATATTAGTTATAACGATCTCAAAAATTTAATTATTAGATTAAATAAAAAAGGCTTACTATATTCTAACGACCTTTTAGTTTTTTTGGATATAGATTGCACAAACAGCTTACCTGCGAATGTAGAAACTATAATCTTGGATAGAGCGCAGGCTTATTTAGGCAAAATTCCTACAGCAAATATTATAGACTTTCTGTACACTTATATGCTCAAAATTGAGTCATCTCCCGCCAAACAAATCATTTTTTTGAGTATGTACCTAGTAGCTTTCAACAACTACCCCGAAATGATATCCTTCCAAAAATTGCTAGCAATGAGCAAAGTTTTAGACATTTATAACAAATTGCATCACAGTACTCTGTCACTCACTTAACTGGTATAGAATTCATCTAGTTTTTAACTTCTCTAGCACATATATAACTAAGAATGTCTATATAATTATCCCAAGACAGTCTTGTTTTGTGATCTAAGCTACACTCTTCAAAAAATAAATCTATTTGATTTTTAGTCCAATCTAAATTTTTTAAGTTATTTGCTAAAGTTTTGCTAGGATTAGCAAATATGGCTTTTAAGACATTTTTTACTTTTGTACGTTTTTTACTAGATGTTAGATAAAATTCTAGCTTATTGGTTTTCTTTGGTATTCCTGTCATCAACCCTGAAGTTACTTTTGGTTGCGGGGAAAAGGAGTGTGGGTGTATATCAAACTTATGTTCTAAATCCCAAAATAAATTTAACCAAGCTCCAAAAAAGGTAAAGCTATGCTTTTTTACCGCTTTTAGAACTACTTCTCTTTGTAGAATTACAGCAAAAGGTGTATCAGGTACTGCAATAGCTAATTGTACTAATATTCTAGATCCAAGGTTGTATGGTAGACTTGCTAGAAGTATAAATGAGCTATTTAACCTACTTGAAGTTATATCTTCACTAGCCAAAACTTTAAGTGCGTCAGCTTGGATAAGCTCGAAATTCGTATGATCTTGAAATTTTGACTCTAGCAATCCTATCGCTCTGTAATCTATTTCTATAGCTAATAACCGTCTAGAAAAGTTTAAAATATACTTAGTAAGATCACCTTGACCTGGTCCTATTTCTAAGAGAAATCGATCTGGGTACTGAGAAACTAATTCGTGCATTCTGGTTACGACTTTATCTTGAGCCTTTTTATCAACCAAAAAATTTTGCCCAAATTGTTTTTTAGCAATAATCTCAGTCACCCTAAGAGTGAAATTTAGTCATCTACGTTTGTCAAAAACGTGTTATATAAGTACAATTAGTACGTATAGTACGTAAATGGCTTCATATCAAATCCCGCAATTTTTGGACTCCGGTGACAAAATCTTAGGTCCGCTGAATATCAGACAGTTTGGCTATGGTCTTGGTGGATTCTTACTCTCAGCCTTGATTTTCACGATTATGCAAAATTTGTTTCCAGGTGTAGAGATATATGCGGTGATACCATGCATACCTATTGTACTATTAACCGCTTACTTAGCTCTAGGTAAGTTCAACGGTCGTGATAGCGAAATATATGTCTTGAAATACATTATATTCAATTCCAAACCCAAACAAATGGTCTACACAAGAGTACCTGATATGAGTGACTTAGACCAAAGACTAAGCGAACTAACCTATGATAAAATAAATAAAAAATGGACTGGAGAGCTTAATAAACAAAAAGCAATCAAAAATAACAAATACCTGACATTTAACCAACAGACCGCAGAGGAAAAAGCCGGCGACATAAGAAAAATTGGGCAAACTGTTGATCAGTCTGTCACAAACACTCTAGCAGAAGTTTTTCAAAGTGAGCAAAAGATTAAGGCTAAAGAGGAGCTACTAAGGCAGCTTCTAGAAGCTAAAAATAACCTAAAAAACAAAAAATAGTAAAAGTGTAGTTAGGAATTCTGCACAACTTCAACTAATCTATTAGCATAGCCCCATTCGTTATCGTACCACAAAACTAATTTAACTTGATTACCTACTGTCTCGGTCAAGCTAGAATCTAAAATAGTAGAATGTGGATTTTGAATCACATCACTGGACACTAGAGACTCTTCGGAGTATTCTAAAATACCTTTCATACTATTTTCTGATGCATGGGAGAAAACCTTGTTGATGGTCTCGCTATCTACCGACTTTTTAAGAATTGCTGTCAAATAAACCATTGAACCAGTTATTACAGGCACTCTCAAAGCGCTCAAAGAAATTTTACCTTTTAGATTTGGAAGTACTCTGTAGACAGCTTTGGCTGCACCTGTCTTAGAAGGTATCATATTTACAGCTGCTGCTCTACCATCTCTTAAGGCTTTTTTACTAGGGGCGTCCTGCAATACTTGAGTAGCAGTATAGGCATGTGCTGTAATACCAATAGCTTGTTCTATTCCATAATTATCTTCCAATACTTTTAGAGCTGGCGCCATGCTGTTTGTGGTGCAAGAAGCATTAGACACAATCTGATCTGTGCTTATATCATTAACCCCCAATACTACTGTAGCTATTTCTTCCTCTTTAGCTGGAGCTGATAATATAACTCTTTTAACTCCAGATTGCAAATGTAAACTAGCCAGTTCTTTAGTTAAGAATCTACCTGTACATTCCAAAACTACATCTACTCCCAAATCTTTCCAAGGAAGCTGTGCAGGGTCTTTCTGAGATAATACCTTTATGCGCACTTGCTGGTCTAACTTGTGGATAATAATATCAGACCTCTGAACACTCACTTTGTAATTAAGGCGGCGATAAGTAGAATCATACTCAAACAGATAAGCTAAGTTTTCTACAGAGGTTAAATCATTAACTGCCACAATCTCTATCTCAGGATAAGACTCCACGATAATTCTAGCTGCCAATCTTCCAATCCGCCCAAAGCCGTTAATTGCAATTTTTTTTGTGCTCATAAATATTAGTTACACTAGTTTGTTGAGTATTATTAATCTTGATGTCAAGCCGATGTAAATCAGAGAAATAGGTTTATTTTTTTAAATTAAATTTAAGCAATTTAATAACAGGAGAAACTATCCTCTTATAATTAGTGTGAATTCCATTCAGACCTATATAATCATGTATAATATCTAAAATCATTGGCAAATCAGCTACGACGATTTTAGCCACATAGACCAAAATAGTCAGCATGCCAAAAGCTGGCACATAGCTATACAAAATAAGGGCAAGTAAGCAAAATACATAACCAAACCAAAGGTTGAAAGCTCTTCTCAAACTAGACACACCCAACCTCTCTCTATCCACATCACCATCACTATACTTTAACCTATAAAAATAAAAGTCAGCTACGAATAAAGCCGAATACAAAATACACCAAGCTAAAGTAAAACTATTTAATTGAATTATAAAATCTGTAATCGCTTCGTCACCAAAAAAACTGGCATACCAACTCACATTCACTTCGCTTGAGGTAGTGTCTATAGCTCTTGTAACTACTTCCTGTTCTGACTGAGCAGGAAGACTATCTAGGTTGCTGTCAAACAAATTTTCTTGAATAAAATATGTGCTCATATAGGATCACCAATTATTGTTAGAGTCAGAACTCTCTTAGACCAAGTGCTTTTTGAACTTTTAGTAAAGTTTGATTTGCTACTTTTCTAGCCTGAGCTTCACCTATATTAAGAGTATTGATCAGCTGCTCATTGCTTACATTGCTTAAATTTTGCTGAAATCTAGTCAAAAATTTGGCAGCAGCCTCAGACACTTCATGCTTAAGCTCACCATATCTAGTCTTACCTCTCCAATACTCAATAACACTACTTTTATCACTGTCTGTTAACAAAATTAATAGCTGTAGCAAATTTGTAATTCCAGGTTGATTTTGCCAATCCCAATCTATAGAGGCTAGATTATCAGTTTGGGCTTGCATGATTTTTTTGCTAGCTATTTCTGGGTCATCGTTCAAATAAATAGTACCTTTGATATCATGGTCAGACTTACTCATTTTCTTTAAAGGATTGGATAGACTTCTTACTTTTACAGCTTCTCTGAGACTCATGAACTCTAGCTGCTCTTTCCATACTTTGGGTACCCTAAATAAACCTTCAGGGTATAGACTAGTAAACTTGTTATTGAGTCTAATAGCTAAATTACGTGTCAATTCTAAATGTTGTTGTTGATCAGAACCAACAGGAATATAGTCACAATTATACAGTAGAATATCAGCAGCCATTAAAGCAGGATAACTAAAAAGGCCTAAGGTGATACTTTGCTCATGACTTTGACTTTTAGCTTTGAACTGAGTCATTCTCTCCATCTCCCCAATATAACTAAAACAAGATAAAATCCAAGCTAATTCTGAATGGGCAGGTATGAAGCTTTGCCTAAACATAAAGACCTGAGAAGATTGTACGTCCAGACCTGCAGCAATATAGAGCTTTAAATTACTCATTGTATTTGCAAACAAAGTAGAATGCTCAGTAGGTAAAGTGAAAGAGTGTAAATCTGGAACAAACATGTATAGTTTATCACCAGACTCTAAACTCTGCTGGATTTTAATAATTGGTTTAATAGCTCCTAAATAATTACCAATGTGCAAATTAGAATTTGATTGTAATCCAGTTAAGATATTTTTAGACATTGTTAAACAATAATTTAGTCATATTTTTGTGGCTGTCAACTTTGACAAAAGCCCATTATTGAGACATTAGTTAACTTGTTCTTTATCAAACAAGTAGTTAATTATAGCTAGACTATTTCAATCAAAAACAAATCTTAGAAATGCATATCCAAACTCAACTGAATGATTTAAGTGTGAATATAAAACCAAACATTTGTTACTTCGGTACTGTACGCAGTCAAAAAAACACTAAGTCTTTTGGAATTTTACAGGAAGATCGTCGTAAACATATGTACGTCTTGGGTAAGACTGGTATGGGTAAGACTACTTTGCTTCAAAACATGATATTACAGGATATCTATAACGGTTTTGGGGTTTGCTTTATTGACCCACATGGCGACTCGGCAGAATATATCTTGGACAGAATACCTAGTCACCGTCAAAACGACATTGTGTATTTCAACCCAGCCGATACTGATTTCCCGATAGGGTTGAATATGTTGGAGTCACAAAGGGGCGAAGAGCGCTTTTTGATTGCCTCAGGCTTAATTGCGATTTTTCATCGGCTTTGGTCTGGAATGTGGTCTGCTAGAATGGAGTATATACTTAACAATACTCTGCTAGCTCTTTTAGAAACACCTGGCAATACTTTATTGAGTGTCATACAAATGCTCACCAATATTGATTACCGAAAGAAGGTAGTGTCTTCAATTACTGACCCGCTAGTAAGGAACTTTTGGACTAAAGAATTTGCTGGCTTTAACGAACGATATAAACAAGAAGCTATTAGCCCAATACTCAATAAAATTGGGCAATTTCTATCTAATGACTTGATAAGAAACATAGTTGGTCAAAAGCAGAGCACATTTGATTTTAGAGGTATTATAGATAATCAAAAAATATTAATTGTTAATTTATCCAAAGGAAGATTGGGTGAAGACAATTCCAATATGTTGGGTAGTTTAATTGTAAACAAGCTACAGCTAGCTGCTCTAAGTAGAGTAGATGTTCGAGAGCAACAACGAAACGACTTTTATTTATATGTTGACGAGTTCCAGAATTTTACTACTGACAGCTTTGCAACAATTCTTAGTGAAGCCCGTAAATATAGATTGAATTTAGTGTTAGCCCACCAATATATATCTCAACTATCGGAAAGTGGCAACGAAAAAATTAGAAACGCCATATTTGGAAATATAGGAACTATAGTCTCTTTCAGAGTAGGTTCTGATGATGCTCAAATGCTAGTCAAAGAATTTAGTCCTATATTTGAGTCTGAAGATTTTATCAGCCTTGATAGATTCAAAATTGCTCTAACCCTTTCTATTAACAACAAAAAAAGTAAAGGTTTTTTAGCCGAGACACTTGCTCCTATTTTTGATAAAATGAATGGCAGACTACATATCAACTTACAGCACTCTAGGCAAAAGTATGGGATTCCTAAGCAACAAGTCGCACAGCAAATAAGTCAGATTATGACTTCCAAACTGACATCTTCTATAACTGACTTAAGTGAACATGATGAGAGAGCTAATCAGACAAACCACAACTTATCTGAAAATAGTAGATACAGTAGCAGTCTAGCTGCCTTGAAAATGTCTAAAAAAAAGATAGAAGCTAAGGAAGCACCAAAATTGATGGTAGGTAGTAAGCAGGTGGAAGATATAAATCTTGAGGAAGAGCAGCTATTTGGCTTACCTAATTAGAAGACTCTAAAACTTTAGCTATAACCTCTTGAACACTTGGATCAGAGACATAGTTTGAGTTGAAGCGATTTTGTAATAAAGATTTCACATTACTATATGTTCTTATCAGTAATTTTAGACTATGCTGTAGGGCAATTTTCCCCTCTTCATCTTTAGCATGCCTGATATAACCCCTAATTAAATCGTAAACAACATGAGCTTCACACTCTGGTAATAGTTCAAACTCATTTTCTGGATACCAAACCCATATTTTTTGAGCTTTATGCAAAATTTTACCTAGCAACCTGTGAGTACCGTCTAATACTAGAAAATTATCACCACTCTGATTATTTCTTACTAAAATCGGTTCTTCAGAGTAAGACGCGTATTTTTCAATTACTGCTCGTACTTTTTGATCTGTATTCATCAAATCTATAAGCTTGCTAGGCAGACCGTCACACTTTTCTTTGAGAATTATATTTAACTCTGGAGAAGTTCCAGTAAATTTTATTTTGTTAATTTCAAGGTGAATTTTACTCCAAACTATATTTGAGTTACCAAAATAATCTCCTAACCAATTTAATCTATGACCAGCAAATAGTTTGATTATCTCTCTGGGATTGTTTTTTAAAATATTTAAAGATTTCTGTTGCTCATGCTCAGCTAAATCAGCTAGATACTTTTCGAAGTCTGTTTTCATATCTAATGCTTACTAAGGATTTTACTAATTAGTCAACGTCGTCTACATTCTAAGAAGTACAAATCTGTGCTTATTTCCATATAAAAAAATTTGAGGTATGTAGTTTTGACTTTTTTAATAAATTGCTTTGTGATTATAGTTAGTTAAATTCATCTGCTTAGAGTAGATAAGTAAATTATGAATTTATTTAGTATTATTTATGTTTGATAATTACAAGAAAGTAGCACCAAAAATTATATCAGTCTTATGGGGGTTGTGGGGACTCTATTTTGTTGTTATAGGTTTTGCTTTGGTCGGTGTTACTTATTGGAGTGACAAATCTTTTATAGCAGAAGCAATAGATTCAGTTGTCGGAGTAGAGTTTTCAGGTCGACAGTTAGATATTATCACACTAGTGCTTTTTGACGCTGGGTACAATTTTATATGGGCAGGAGCAGTTGCATTTATCTCTTCTTTCTTTATTTGGAAAAGAAATATATATGCAATGTTCTTAGCTACACTTGTAGGTTGTTTTATAGAACTGCCAATATTTTTACCCTCTCCTGCAGAAATAGAATATACACGAACAGTGGGAACAATTATACCTACTTTAGGAGCTTGGATTGCAATTATACTTTCAATACACTTTATTTATTCTGACAAACAAAATTCTAAGAAGGTTCTAACTGAAGTTTAAGAAAAGGTTACTCTTAAAGCTAATCCAAGTAATACTCGTGCTCACCTAAGTTATCTACTAATTTACAGTTTGAGGCAAGGCGCCTAGTAGCTATTGCCTAGTACTTAAAACTATAGTATACTTAGTTGTCTAAAATAAACATACATAAAAAATCTTCGTGCCAGTTTCTAAAAAAGCTTTGTTCTTAAGACTGCTATTTGTTAGTTTGTTTTTAATATCAAGTGCAAACAGTGTCGGAATTTTTGCGCAAACCAACACGCCGAACACAGGTAGAACAGATACTGCCATTATTACCATTGAAATATTCCCTGCGGTCAATCAGCCACCAGACGCAGTAGATGATACTAAAGAAACTGAGTATGGAGAAACTACTACAGTCGATGTTTTAGAAAATGATACTGATCCAGAGAATGATGGTTTAGATGTAATTTCTACTACTGATCCCGTAAATGGA
>JBCDGH010000040.1:0-8254 GCA_038751365.1 Patescibacteria group bacterium
GCCAAACATAACTTCTATCCGCTACTATAATATAAAATATATTAGTAAATACTATATAACTAATACTAACCAAAAATGTAAGTAAAATCGGAAGGGTAAAAATATTTAAACCTATAAAACCCAAAACACTAAAGCTAAGCAAATGTAGAACCAGAAAAATAATTGACTTACGAAATACTCTCTGAATACCAAAAACTTCTTGATGATCTTTATTAAAAATAGAACTTATTGAATTTGGGTTTGTCTCCTGCTGAGAGCTAGCAAATGGAAGAAGCTTCAAATCATCCTCAGGTATAACCTCTTCTTCAATAGAATTATTTTCTTCAACACCCTTACTAGGAAAGATATTTTGTAGAAAAGAAGGCATTTTCACCTCGCTCACAGAACTGACCGACTTATCAAGCTTATTTTGAATCGGATCTTTAATCTTTTTGAATTTATCCAAAAAACCAGATTTACCTTTTACCTGAGATTTATCTTGGTTATTTTTGTCTACACTAGACTCATCGTGAGTAACCATACTATCAATCTCACTCTGTATAGACTTTTTCTTAGATTCATTTTCTATGCTATTAGTCTGACTCGCTTGAGAGCTACTTGCGCTAGATTGGTCACCAATTTTTAAAAATTTAAGTTTTGCAATATGCTTATTTTTGCTATTTTGATGCATATTAATATTAATTTAAATTGGTAAACAATTGCCTATCAGCATAATAATTTACTATAATGTTAGTTTGAATTTATTAATTCACCAATACTATCATCTTGCCTTTCTTTTTGCTTTATGTTTAGAGACTCCTGAATTTCCTTGGCTAAATTAAAGTCTAATAAAGTCAAGTATAATTTTTCTTCTGGATCAACCCCCAATACAGTAAAATCTTTACGTTCACCAACCTTTAATACTTCGTGAATTTTTGCAGGACTATCTAACTGCTGCTCACTAATCTGACTAATATGACAGAGACCTTGGATATCTTCATCGTTTACTATAATTGCTCCGTAAGAAACTATTTTAGATACTCTACCTGAAAATTTATCCCCCGGCTTGGTATTCCTTGAAAACTCAATCCAAGGATTAGGTAACAGCTGCTTAACAGATAGATTGATTCGGTTGTCTTTATCTATCTCTACTATTTTGGCACTTACTTTATTCCCCACTTTGTAATGCTGCTTAGGATCTTCCACTTTTTTCCAAGCAATTTCAGAAATATGAATTAAACCTTCTAAGTCACTATCAAATCTAACAAACAAACCAAAGTCCACCGCACCTACAACAGTAGTTTCTACAACATCACCTACTTTATATTTTTTCAGTTTTACCTGAGCCAACTCATCACTCACTGACTTTTCGGACACGATCAAAGTATCTGCATCAGGATTTATGCTTATGATTTTGACGTTAAAAACCTGACCAATGTATTTTTTCATTTGGTTGAGAAGGCTTTTATCTTCCACCCCTACCTGCTTAATCGCATGAGCTGGTGAGAGTAAAGAGGCAGGTAAAAATCCGTCTATACCTTGTACTTTAATTAAAAACCCTCCTCTATTAGCTTCCCTGATTCTAGCTTCGACAACTGATCCAGTCTCGTAAGATTCTTTAATTTCACTCCATATCTTGTCGCGACCAATTGCTCGAAAACTTAACTCAATATATCCTAGCTCATTGTCTAAATCCAAAACAATAGCTTCAACAATTTCCCCAACCTTCAACCTAGATAAGTACTCTTCATTGTATAGCTCCCTACCTCTAATAATTCCTAAGCCTACATTCTCAATATCCATCAAGACCTCATTCTTGGCCACAAAAATTAGCTTACCAGCTATCTGGTCACCCACCTTGATATCAGTAGAATTTGATACGCGCTTCAGCAAATCCGCCATTGTAGGCTGAACTTCTTTAACTTGAGACATATTCACATATTTATTTCCAGCTTTGATTTTTGTCAAGCTTAGATACAGTTCGTTTTAGGGCTAAAACTAGCTTACTTCTTTCCTATCTTCTAAAGCCTTTGCCATAGTCGCTTGGTCTAGTGTGTCAGGGTTGTAGTACATTGGTAAGCCTTGGGCTAATCTACTAATTTTAACAATATTTAGTTGATTCTTACGAGTCAATATCTCTTTTATGTAGGCTATAGTTGCTTCACCAGCAAAACCAGGCTTGAAAAAAACTATCAATTCTAACTCGCCACATCTAGATAGAACATCTTTTATCCTGCGATCTAATAGATCACCTATGGTTGTATCTTCAGCAAATATATTATCTAAAGGAGAAATTAAATTATTCAAAACGTGGTAATAGCCTTTGTACACCTGGCTTTTTTCAATGGTAATGACGTCAGTAGGCTTCTCTACTAAGCAGATTTGATTAGCTTTTCTGGATTTAGACTTACAGATTTCACACAGATTGATTGCTGAATCAGAAGCAAAAAAACCACAATTGCTACATATCTTGACCTCTGACCTCACAGACGTCAATGCAGACTGGAATTCACCAAATTTATCAGCTTCCATCTGTAACAAATCTAAAGCCATCTTTAGACTACCTCTATATCCGATCCCAGGTAGCAGTCTAAATTTTTCAGCTAGATCTTCTATAGGTTTTGGTAGCATATTAATCTTAGTCCATAATATCTTCAAAGATTAAAATCATGTCAATTTATAACCAAACAGTAATTTTGTGTGTAGTATAAAGACAATTTGAGTAAAATTTAAACCAATTTTTAGTAAAATCAGATCAGCAAGCTTTGTTAGTAAATATCTGGTTTTTCCCATTTTAAAAACAAAAAAGTGCCTATTTTTCCTTGACATGTTCTAATTTCAAGTTTAAATATTTTTAACTCCAGCATCTATAACAATTTCTTGGAGTCTTTTAAAATTTAATAATTAAATAATTATGGTATTAACTAATTTTACTCTTAGCCAAGTATATTTTGCAGCTAGCACTACTACAGGCTCTTCTTATACTCAAACTAAAAAAACTGATGGCAGAGTAAACAACGGTCGCAACCTCACTCAAGCTGACCGATCTAGAGGAGGAGTAGAGGCTCACAGGCGCGGTACTGCTCATAGATTTACTCCTATCGAGGCTAGAGCTGCCGGTAGAATCGGCGGTAGAAAAAGACGAAAAAGACTTATAAGTAACAACGAAAACTAATATCAATAGCTAAAAGTATAACATTATAGACTCTCAGCCAAACTGGGGGTTTTGTGATATTTACTTTGCAAGAAAAAACTATAAGCAGCTTATATGAGCATAACTAAAGCCTTTTTAGAATGACATGTTAATAAACATTATTTTGACATATCATGAAAGATCAGAGGTAATTATACTATCTTATGACCAACTTAAAGCGATTTAGAATAAGACAAGCACCATCACCAACTGGTTATCTCCACCTTGGTCTTCTCAGACAGTTCTTGTTTAGCAAGTTATTTTCCCTAGTAAATCAAGGTACATATTACCTCAGGTTAGAAGATACTGATAGAAAAAGGCTTTTACCTGATTCAGCTCTTGGGCTTGTTAAGAATTTGCAAACCTTTGGTCTAGAACCTGACGAAGGTATAAACAACCAAAATAAAGGAAGTGAAGTTGATTTTTATAACATTTACCAGTATGGAGATTTAGGACCTTACATTCAATCAGAGCGTTTAAATATATATCACGAACATGCTCAAATTCTTTTAGATAGGCAGTTGGCTTACTGGAGTTACCTAGACCCAGAAACCAGACAAGAGCTCCAGGACATCAAAAAAGCTACTAAGACATCAATAAACTACTTCAAAATTAATCAGGAAAAATTTGCCGAATCCGACCTGTTTCAACCTGTCCAAAACGCTTTACAAGACCCAAGGAAGCCAGTACTTACCTACAGATTACAGAGGCAGGAAAATATTATATGTCATGACTTGTTAGTAGGTGAGACTCAGTTTGATTTATCTTTAGAAGAAGATTTTGGAATCCTAAAATCAGACGGGTATCCGACCTACCATTTAGCCCATTTAATAGACGATAAGCTAATGCAAACCAGTCTAGTACTACGCGCCCAAGAATGGTATCCTAGCATTGCTAAGCACACCACAATGTTCCAAGACTACTGGGGAGAACTACCTTTTGAATACCTGCATATGCCGTTTATTTTAGGAGAAGTAGGAAACAAAAAAATGAGTAAAAGAGACGGTAACGTAAATATTCAAAACTACCTCGACCGGGGCTATTTACCAGAAGCTATAATCAATTACCTAGCATTCTTAGGTTGGAATCCAGGTACTGAAAAAGAGTTATACCTCGAAAGACAAGACTTTATCACAAATCAAGACTCTATAGAAAGAGTGCAGCTACTTATTAAGAATTTATCACTAGATTTCAGCATTGATAAGCTCTCCAAATCTCCAGCACGTTTTAACCAAGAAAAATTAAATTGGTTTAATCGGCAGTACATAAATATGTTGAGCTTGGAAGAATACGCATCTAGAAGTCTACAGCATAAAAGCCTAGGTGCACCAGAATTAAGCGCCAAAAAATATTTAGCTTGGAACCTAGATAAGAACAGGGTTACTACTCTAGCAGAACTTGGTGCTGAGTCAGATTGTATTCTCGACTACCGACTACCTGACAAGGATCTACTAAAGTGGAAAAAAATTAGCCTTGAGGAAAGTCTGACTAACTTGCAAGAAATTAAAGATGTTGTGGTTAGGTTATCCAATGATACTTCAGAAGTACGCCGAAAACTGCATGAAAGCTTCTTAGAACCAGAACTAAATACTAGGTTTCTTAATGTTGCTAAACAAATTGAAGAGTCGCTTAAAAGTTGGTTGAAAGATAATCAGAAAGATACTGGATCTTATCTTTGGTCACTTAGAGTAGCTCTGTCAGGAAAAAGTAAATCTCCTAGTCCGTTCGAAATTCTAGCTATTATAGACACTTCGGAAGCCACAGATAGAATTGATAGATGCTTACATTTCTTAGTCTAGCAGCAGTTTCATATAAGTTAAACCACGACTAATGCTTTTAACAAGTAAGTAAATAATTATTTACAAGCCTAGTGTATAAAAGTTTGTGTAAGTTAAGATGGAAGGGAGTAAAACCAAATAAGCTGTTATCACATTAACCAACGATATCTGCTACGTCCTTAGCAGGGTCAAAATCGGGATCCACTTCAGCGCTGTGATCACTATCAGCATCAATACTAAACTCACTTGATGATCCCATCTCTCTTTCTGACTGAGCCTTCTTCACGAATTCTAATACTTCACGCATCCCAGTAATAAATTTTTGAAAATCATCTTCAAATACCATAATCCTGTGAGCTTCATTTGGACCGTCTTGGTTCAATTTGGATTCTTTTAGTACGAGATAAAGATTGCCATTCTTATCCTCTTTGACATTCAAAAAATATGTCCTTGAGCCAGCTCTGATTTTTACAGAGTGTAATTCGTTTTGGTTATCTTTCATAAGTAAAAAAAGTACCTAAGTTTTAAGGTGCCAAAATCCCTATATAGGATTTTAAAATAAGTCAAATCACCTGAGATGAATTCACTTCTAGCTTGACTTAGGCAAGAAATACTACTAAGTCACAAAGCAATATTTACCAAAACAATGTAGCTAAATATTACACCTTAGCAGACACTGTAATTCGATTGTTTGTTTCTGAAATCTTTTATAACAAAAACTTAACCAAGATCTTAATCTTGTTTTACAAATAGCTAAATCTATGCTTAAGATGACTTAATTATTATAAGTTATGGAAAATCGTAAAAAGCACCTGCCTCGAAACACACCTGAAGGTGTAGAAAACCTAAAAAAGCAGAAAGCTAAGCAGAATTATGAAGAAAGAAAAGAGAAAGCGAAGCTATCTGTAGCGGAGAATATCTCCCAGTTGAGTCCAGAAATGGTTAATAGGCGACGGTTGGTTGTAGAATCTGGAGAGTACGATATCCTACCTATTTGGAAAGCCAAAAATCTTGCAAACTCAAAAGCTCCAGACAAACTCAAAAGTAGCGAATTAATTAGAATGAAAAAGGGTAATCCAGCTGAATTTTACCGCTTTATGATAAATGAGGGCAAGAATGAGTATGGAATGCCTTGTAGCGAAGAAGAATGTAAAAAAGTAAGAATTGCAGCTCAAGCAGCAGGCTATAATCTAGAAGAGTATACCAGACCCCTTTAAATGGCAGACATACTATTGAACTGAATAACAACTTAATCAAAATACTCTTTTTGCGATATTTAGAGCAAAATTTATAGCTGATTTTATAGCTGCTTATGATAGACATCTCTTGACATCTTTGGAAATTTACTTTTTTTAAATGTGCCGAGAGTTGAGATGTAACAATTTCCTCTTTAATTTACAGCTAAATAGAATCAAGTATAGCTGCGAGTTGTTTCGGTGGGAAAAGTAAGTATATGCCTTAATATTTTGTATATTTACCCTTCCTAGTGAACAGCTTGTATCTATACTAGTCAGGATCGCAAGTTAGGAAGTGCTACTTCTTTATGTAGCATAACTGTTCGAAGCAAATTAAACACAAATCGAACGAGGATTAAAAAATGCTTACTAAGTTACTTGCTGGTGTTATTCTCTTTGGTACCTTGACTCTTGGAGGTAGTGCTTTAGCTGAAACCAAAGTTAATACAAACACTAGTGTGTCAGTAAAAAATGCTCAGTTGACTGCTGCTTCAGCATATTACGGTAGTACAAGTAAGGACGGCGTTTCAGTAAAAAACTCGGCGAGTGTTGTCGGTGTAACAGGTGGTGACAACGACGGATTAAACGTTAAAGCTTTTGCTGATGCAAAAAAAGGAGAGGCTTCAATGACCACTAAAAAAGGTAAAGGAATGACATTTGAGGGACCAGTACCTGAAATCATGTTACCAGGTGTTGGAGGTAAGTAAAAAAATCTTTCCTCTCTAAACTATGCGCCCCCTCATTCTATTTAGTACTAAATAACAAACCCAATTGATTTGATTCGTTGGGTTTTCTTGAGTCTACAATTAAAACTGTGCTTCGTATTTTAATATGCCTGAGTAGCTAGTATCCGGTAAGAAAATATTTTGATTACCCCAACTATAACTAAACTGACCGGTCAAAAAACTATTTTCAGTTAGTCTTATAAATATACCAAGCCCAAGGCTATTACCGAAATCAGGAGAAATACTAAAGCTGCCCCCTACCCTATATTTATTTTCTGCATCTGCATACAAAAGTGAAATTGCTCCAGAGCTATTTTGTAAGTCATAACTAGCCGATAAAAGCTTGTTATTGTCTATTCTGGTCTGGACCTCAGCACTTAGAGAATTATCGAAACTGATTCCTTCTATACTTTGATTAGCAAAATAATTTTGCTTGGCTAGTTTCAGACTAGTGTTTTTGCCTAATTGAGAGTTTAGCTCAATTGTATAGTTATTTGGTGACAAGACATCTGGAGAAGCTAAATAATCTAAACTGGCTTTCAGTCTCAAGGATCTTGATGGATAAACATTGACTTGAGTTTGAGCACCGGGTGCCCATTGCCCACTCTGTGATTCTGACATAACCAGCTTTCCCCGAACATCAAAAATTGGATCAATCCCGTTTGAACTAGGAATCATTTTACTTGATCTAGATTGAGAATAGCCTCCACCAAAAAAAATCTCATCACGAGACTTGGTAACATATTTCTCTGTACGTTCTAATGTACTCACACCATCTCCAGACAAAATCTCAACGGCAATTAGACCATTAAAGGAATCCGTAACCAGCTCCCCGTCAGTAACTACCTGCCCTGTGTTATCATCAAATACTTCGCTAAGCGAATCCACAATCCTGAGAGGTCTATCAGCTAGAGGAAAATAATCCTCAGAACCTTGTATATTTAGATACGTTCTTTTATTTGCACCTACACCTACTACTAACGAACTAACATTACCATTCTTGGACGTATTAGTATATTGATGACCTCTATAAATAATCTCTGGGGCTAGCTGGGCTTGCTGATTATGAGCTACATAAGCCCTATTCTTCAGCTGTTGATCAGTAAAGCCCGTATCCTCAAAAGAACCTTCAAAAGGCTGCGGAACTATCTGCTTTTTTGGCTTATTTACTACCCAGGGTATTACTGAAGCTAGATTGCCTAACTTTGAAATATTACCAGATAGATTTAATGACCTAGTATCAGTTGTTATCTCAAAACTTCCTGTCTGAGGATTCAGTCCTCTACGGTCACGCTTGTAAGTAGCTGAAAGTTCTAAATCTGTCTCAAACTCAGACTGTCTTGA
>JBCDGH010000041.1:0-8076 GCA_038751365.1 Patescibacteria group bacterium
ACAGAACGCTATTACCTTTGCTCTGTTTATAACCATACTAGCTAACAATATAGAATCATTCTACAAAAACGAATCTACAATAGTATTTTGGTTTCTTACTCTAGTATCTGTATACCCAGTCGCTCATATATTATTCAACCTTAGAGATAAGAAGAATTTAGACTAAGGTTCTAGTAATCACCTTTTAGAGCTACTTCCAGAGCATCTTCTTGAGGTGATAGCTTAATATCTGGTTCTAATCCGGTTTTGTTGATATTATTTCCATTTGGAGTTAGCCACTCGGCAACTGTCAGCTTAAGAATATTACCGTCATTTAATGTGTACAGCTTTTGCACTACTCCTTTACCAAAAGTTTTTTGTCCGATCAAGATTCCACCTTTTTGATCCCGAACTGCACCAGCTACGATTTCACTCGCAGAAGCAGAATACTGATCTACCAGAACAACCACTGGATAACTTCTTAGATTAACTTCTTTTTCCAAACTTTTATCATTTTTGACACCGCCTTTAGACTTTTCTTGTACTACTACTTCACCAGATTCCAAAAAATAGGAAGCTACAGCAATAGACTCTTTTAATAAGCCACCGGTATTACTCCTTAAATCCAAAATTATCTTCTCAATATTATTGTTATCTCTGATCTGCTTAACAAGCTTCATCATTTGCGTATCTAAACCTTCTCCAAAAGAAGAAATAGTAATTATAGCCCCCTCCCCACCTGTCTGCAATGGTTTTGTATCCAGCATAATTAGCTCTGCTGCCAAGCTTTGCCTAGTAATCTGAAATGTTATAGACTCTCCTTGTCGATCAAATTCTAAGTTCACTTGAGTGTCTTTAGGACCACGTATTTTTTGGGCTACTTCTACTAGAGTCAAACCAAGTATCTCCTGATCATCAACTTTGAGTAGAACATCTCCATTCTCAACCCCGGCAGCCAAAGCCGGACTATTCGGCAATATTCTTTGAGCAATAATCTGCCCAGCACTTTGCCTGAAAGAAATTCCTACACCCTCATACCTTTTGTTCAAATCATTTTGAAACTTTTCATTTTCTGCCTTTGGTAAATATTCACTAAAAGGGTCATCCAAACTAGCAACTAAACCTTTTAATTGAGACTCAGCTATTTTCGTATCTGAGGGGTAATCACCAATATAATTATCTTCAATTAATTGTAAAATTTTAGTTTTTTCATCTACAAAGTCTGCCTGAGGATAAATTCTATTTGTTAAGCTGCTAAGTCTTTGACTAGGTAATTGCAAAATCAGAACCAAAGTAGCTAGGAAAAAAAATAGGGTACTAAATGATAGCAAAGGAATTACAGCTCGCTGAAACTTATTATTAGATGATGAAGTCATGAAATTTAGTCAGATAAAGTAATTTAATTTAAGCAAATATCGATGGACTTTAGCATACAAACTGATACCTAAATCTTTCTATCTCGGGACCTCTTCCTTCCAATGAGTTTACTTGAAAATAAGTATACAGAGTTAGCTCCCGCAGCTCCTCTCCCTGCAAATCTTTGCCTTCATTCCACTCATGACATAAATATCGAGAAAATATTTCGGTGTGTACATTGTTTCGAGCTGGATAATCAATAAAATAATTCCGCCAACCTTGACTCCAAAACCTGTCTGGAGGTTCTAATTGCCTTACAAAGCTAACCTCAGACTTAGTTTTATCTAATACATTTACTTGTGTTCCATTGACTAACTTACCAGAAACAGCTAGCCAGACACTTTCTTGGGTTGGTCTTGGAGAAAACATGCCCCAGTACTGATCCAATCTTAGATTATACATTATTGAGGCGAGATATGGGTTGGCAAAATAATCTTTTTTAACTACATTTCCATAGTTCCAAAACAACACCAGAACCAAAGCCATTCCAGCTAGTCCTTGAGCAAAAATATTTATCAACCTACTCTTAATTGGCTTTTTAGGCTTTATAAAAAGAATAAGTTTGGAAATATGATGTCGGTTTTTAGACAAAATTTCATACTTTATACTTGCCAGCTTATATATAGGCTTGATTTTTAGTAGTGAAGCTATCCAGCGAGTAAAAGTAGAATTTTCGAATAGTTTAATAAAAGCATCTACTTGCTCGTACCTTTGACCACTTTCATCTTCTACAATAATAGTAGTAATTTCAGTAACTCCTAGCATTTCTTTGTTACTTTGAATGGGTAACATTTGATCTGATCCTGTAGTACCTTTGAGCGCACAGACCCCGGTAGTACAGAGCTCACACTCTTGATCGTAATATATTTTCAAGGCTTTTTCACCCGTAAACAGTTTTCTTTGTAGCCAATCCCAAAATTCTGAAGGTAAAAATAAAATCAAGCCAGCGTAACAAAACAACTGAAACAAACCAGTATATAGCATCAAACTCAACATTCCATGAATTATAATAAAAAATATTGCAAGAGATAAATATCTAAACTCCTTAGTTTTTATAGGAGATATTAGCAGTAAAGGACCTATGAGTTCGAAAAAAATATAGCCAATAGTTACTGGTTTCAAGATTGCTGGAAAATTCAAAAGCCATTCGCCAAATGGAGTCACAATATAGCCAATACTTATAGCTAAATAAGTTGCATTAAAACCAATTGAAAAGTCAAATAAATCACTCAGACTATGAGTAGTTGCATAGACTCCTTTCCACTCCACAGAATCTTTTAAGAACCAGTTAATTACATAAAATAGAACTACTTGTAGTAAAATTGCTAGGGTGGTTACTGAAAACCATTTCTTTGGTAATCGATTATCTTTTGCCCAAATACTATCAATAGACCAAACAGCGCCTAAAGGCAGAAAAATAGCCCAAAACAGCAAAACTCTAAATAGTTGATCACCGTAATTTAGAATCCAAGGATTGCGATTCTGCAAAGATATTAAAAAAAACCAAGATAAAAAAGTCATTAGCCTCGTTCTGTACCCCAACATTAATAATATAGCAATTACTGCCTGACTCAAAAGTAGTAATAACACTACCCACATTTGACCACTAATAAAGTGAAAAGATAAGAAACTACTACTTGTAAGATTAATTACATCTCCTCTTGGAGCAATTCCAAAATCGCTAAAAAAAGCATATATAAACTGAAATCTGGGAATTAAGTACAAGCAAATGATTAGACCCATAAACATTCTAAAGAAAGCTAAAGCTCTAAGATCAATACTAAAGACGTCCTTAAACTTTCTAATTACTTGAGAGAGGGTTTTTTGAGGCATAAATATTAGCAAAAGACACAAAAACAAATTTGCACACTGTAGACAAGTGTTTAAACTAAACTACGAGAACCTGTCCCTAAATTAATTACTCATTCTTCTGATCAGTAAAGTAATAACTCTAAGTTTGACAAACCCTAGGTAGGAATTAAGTTTTCTATCATAAATCATAACTAACCTTCTAGCCTTTTCTAGATGAGCAAAGAATTGTTCTACTATCCATCTCCATGGTGAAATTATTCTCTTAAGCTGCTTTTGCTTATTGTTTTCAATTAACTCGTCCTCAGGTAATTGTAATTTCCTCATTTTGTTCCTATTTCTTCTAAGCGATACTAAATGTAGATTAAATCTTCTATATACTTCTTTTTTAAGTGGATCAGAGTCAAAATACCTATCTCCAATCACTATCATTGAGTTTGGTTTGATTGCTGAGTAAACTGTTCCTTCAAGAGCTATTTTAACTCCTTTATGCTCAGATTGATTAGCTTTAATTCCAGCTACTCTCCAACATCTTTTTAGTCTATCTACACAAGCACATAATTTAATTCCTCTGATCTTTTTATGACCGTCATTTCCATAGAATTTTCTCTCAAAGTATTCACTACTTCTAATAGACTTAGAATCAATAATTAACATAACCTCGGGAGCTCTGATACTTTGTATATTTTGCTTTGATAAATTCTTAGCCAGAGCTTTATTTAGATTACAGATAATAGCTTCTAACTTAAAGCCAATTACTAATGATCTAAAATATTTATGAACTATTCTAAAAGGAGGATATGACTTAGGTAAGTTTCTCCACTGAGAGCCAGAGTGTAATATATACAAACAAGCATTAAATTTAGCTAAGTTACTATATTTTTTAGGTCTACCTCTCCTAGTCTTGACTTTAGGTAAATACTTTACCACATATTTATTGAATTGTTCCTGTGTTAAATCACAAGAATAGTTTACATTATTCATAGATCACCACCTAATCGGTGGTTTTCTTTATTATCAAGGTATTTTAATTTAGGGACAGGTTCTAGCCTAAGTTTGCCAAAATTTCAAAAGTATTTTAGTATCATCCAGTAATTTTAAACCTGTATAGATGCGTGCTTTTTTGGTTTTTTTGAAAAAAATTACTCCCAGGTTGATTAGTGTTTTACTTTCGCTTACTCTACTATTTAGTCTGCTTCAAACGATAAATGTAAGGTCGCAAACAGCAGATGGAGTGGGTGGATTTAGTGGTTGTGACTTTAGTAGTGTTCAAAATAATCCTCAAGGAGGGTCAGAACTTTTCGAGGCTTGTATTCGACAGGTTATAACTTTTTTGTTTGTAATTGGTTTGTTTCTTATTGTTTTTCGTATCGGTATTTCAGCTTTTAACAGTATGAACCCTGGTGCTAGTGGCGACGCTATCAAAGACTCAGTAGGTGCAATTAGAGATATAATGATTGGCCTCCTATTAATTATAGCGCCTTCGATTATTTTAGCAACTATTAACCCGGCAGCCTTAAGTCTTAATTTCCTAGATTTAGGCAACTTAACTAGTGATATTGGTAGTGGAGGCAATGGCGACCAAAATAGTACAGATGGGAGTAGAAATAGCAACGGAAGTAATGGTAACAATAGCCAGAGAGGAGGTAATAATAGTAATAACGGTGGGGGCAGGTCTCAAACTGAAGGTAACGCTTCGACTAACTCTGATAACAACGTCAATACATCAATAACCCCAGGTCAAAGAGACGAAAATGGTAATATACTCCCAAACGAAATAAATAGCCCAGCAGACTTAAATGCTGCCTTGGAATTCTATATCGCCAATCCTACTACCCCAGAAGCTACAAACACAATCTCCGACTTTCTTAGTAAAGGTCAGTCCTGCAATCTAGGTTTTATTTTGAGCGATGAGTTTTCTGTTTGTAACGATATTGATGAGTCATACTCTCCTATACTGAGCGAGGTTTCGGAAAAGTTTGGAACCAATCCGCCGTTAGAACAACCAACAAACTACAACGGTATCGTGAGAGCTACAACTGATGTACAGACTATTTCCAGCGCCAAAGATGGAGAAGATCAAATCCTAGTCATCAAGTACACTCCAAGATATAGCGACTTTGGTCAGACTTACACCTATGAATCAACTATAAAGATCAGCGGCTGCCCTGTAGACGAAAAAATTACTATCCCAGGCAACATACTTAACTATGGCGAACTAATTACTACCGAGGATAGCTGTAATATAAAAATAATTTCTACTAACTGATAATAATTCACTTTAAATATGTTAGAAAGAATTCGATATTGGTTAAGTTCTAGCTCAACAGACAAAAAAAAGGTAATTTTTTGGATTGTAATCGCATTAGTTATTTTTTTGGTTGTAGTTATAGCGGCTTTTAACACGTTTAGTGATCAATCTTCACAGGTACCGGATATAGATAATAATAGGTTTGAGCCCGAGGTCACCTTAAGTAACTTCGAATCAGCTACCAATCTGGAACAAGTAAGCAATGCTGAAGTTGGGCTAGCTAGGCAAGTTTTCTTTATACCTGGAGGTAAGATTGGGTTTTTTAACAGAAACTTTAAACTCAATATTGACAATCAGGAAGTAGCACTGAGCCCTAGCTTTTTTCCTAACCAAGTATACTCTTCACCTAGTGGCATCATAATTAATTCTGACACATTTTCTACATTCTATCTCAATACAGGTGAGTTCCAAAACTTTACTAGCGATATTCAACAAATCACCCCCTATCAAATCCCTGACGACTTAGGTATTGATACAATTCCAGGATATTTATTTCTGAGAAAAGATCAAAATACTTATACAGTTCAACAATCAACTTCAAATGATTTAGAGCAAAGCTTAAAAACTGTTGCTACATTTAATCTACCTAAAGGCTTTACTGACGTAGAGCTAAAAATTATTAGCAACCAAATATATATCGTGATGTACGGATATTCTAACGAAGGTACTAATATTAGATTAGCTAAGCTAGACGGTGCATCAATACAGCAAGTTCAATCTTTGAGCAGTGTTCAGTCAATAATTTTTGGACCTGATAAAGTACTTTACACAATACCATCAGATAACTTGCCTGAGCTAACAAATTATGAAAGTGCGGTTATAGATTTTTCTAAAAACTCTGAAGGTGATATCTCTCGTCTGAATGTAACTACAACACTTGTACAAAATAATATTCTTGGTAGTTTATTAGCTCGTAGATGCAATTTTGATAATTTCAACAACCTATTTTGTTTAGTGAAGCAGCAAAAAACAAACTCTGATAATTTTCGTTTTAAAGACAGTTTAGTGAAAATAGACTTAACTAAAAACCAGCTTTCTTACCCAGCTGCAGGACTGGTATTCTCGGCTTCAAATATATTAGTATCAAATAACGGTACGCTCTATATCGTAGGACAAGAAAATAACATATTATATAGAGTTAAAACTTGATTATGATAAACTTTAGTATCCCGACCAGACTAACTCGTACGCTAACTATTATCTTCAGTTGTGTAGCTCTACTAACTACTGCACAATCTTGCTCTATTCCAGGTTTCACACCTACAGCTCCAGCAAACCCAACTATCTTAGGAATATTGAAACAAGGTGACTCTAGAAGCACATCTCAAAACTTTATCAAAATAAACGCAGTAAGACAATTAGATGGGAACGTGAACGTAGATGGGCTTTCAAACTTATCTGGTTTAAAAACTATCCGTTATGATCAAGATATACTGTATTTATTAACTCAAGAAAAAGGTTTATTTAGATCTGAAACTGGCGGCTACACTTGGGACAGAAAATATATATTCCCAGTTGGAAGTACTAAAACTGACCAAAATGAGATAAACCGTGAGCTCAATTCGCAAATTACTAGAAATAATCTAGTCATACCTACTGATCTAGCTATCAACCCCCAAAATGACCAAATTATCTACGTTGCTGCCACTGATAATAAAGTAGGTAAAGTATTTCAATCTACTGATGGTGGCGAAACATTTAGAGAAAGCTACACTGAAGTAAAAACTAATACTGGAGTTCGTTTTATTACTGTCGACCCTCGCAACCCACTTAGAGTTTATGCAGTTTTACTAGGCGGAAGTCTAATTCGTAGTCTCGATGGAGGATTTACTTGGCAAAAAATTAGAAGTTTTAAGGAAACACCTGTACAAATTGGTTTTGTGCCTGAGTTTAATAACATTCTATTTTTACTCTTCCCTTCCCAAGGATTAGCTGTTTCTAGCAATGATGGTGAAGATTTCAGAACTGTTGAGCTTACCAAAGAGCAGAGTAGCATTGGCGAAAACCAACCAAAAGACGGTTTGGATCTAAGTTTTTCTGGTAATTCAACTTTTGGCAGATACGATAAAATTGTACCCATAACTGCCAACACATCAGAATCTTGGATACTGCTTGCCGACAAACAGATTTGGTATACTGACAACTTAGATACAAAGATGACAAAATTAGTTCTACCTTTACAGTCGGAACAGCAGAATTTGTTAGATGTAGCCCCTGACCCAAAACTTGGGCTTGAGAAAATTTTAGTTAGTATAAATGATAAGCTATTCGAATCTACTAACAAAGGAATTAGCTGGAGTGTGAATAATAGAATTACTACTAAAATAGGTAATATCGGTCAAATTCTAATTGATCCTGATGATACTAAGGTTATATATCTTATGCTTTTAGATGCCAGATATACCCGTAACGGCGGTTTATTCACCTAACCTCAACTAATACTCGTATCAAGATCAAATACTCCTCCTGCTACCCTAACCCTCACAGTGACTGTAACATCTTGACCAGCTGGAATGGAATCAATAGTCCATCTTAGAGTTCTGTCTTGATTGAAAGTTGAT
>JBCDGH010000042.1:0-7750 GCA_038751365.1 Patescibacteria group bacterium
AAATTTCAAAATAATCTAATAAAAGCAATCTATTTTTATTATGAAATCAAAATTACCACTCGATTCTAAGGCTAAATTTCTGAGTAAGCTAGGTAAATTAATTAAAACTCTAAGACACCTAAAGACAATGTCTCAAGAAGATGTTTCCAAATCCTCGGGTATACACCGAACTTATATAAGTGCTATTGAGCAGGGTAATAAGAATATAACATTGGTGAGTATGTTAAAGATAGCTAGATCATTAGATACCAGTCCAGGTGAAATCTTAGATTCTAGTATCAAAGGTACTGAGTATGAAAGATCATGATCTTATTAAATAGTCTACGACATACACAAGTACTTGTTTTATTTAGAAGTTATGAGGTGAAGGTTGCACAAAAAAAGAGGTAGACCGAAATTAACTATCTACCTCAATATCAACGCTTGGCTAAAAACTTAGTCTTGTAAGAAAGAATCTCTAATCTTCAAACCATACCCAAGCTTTTGTACAATTTCCGCTTTCGCATTCAATTTTCCACTCCTGAGATCTGTTGACGTATTTTTTTACCCAATTTTACTCTTTTGCTGGACGATCATCGGACTCAAAAGTTTGAGCAATGGAGACTCGCACGGAATAGGGTCGATTCAAATATAGCTTTGCCGATCCGATTTCACCTGTTTCAAAAGTAAGAATACCTAAAAACTTATCCTTGTTTGTAGAACCAGTATATAAATAGGTAATTAAAAACTGCCTACCATCGGCTAATCTTGATCTAACTACTAAGGGAAAGATGCCGGACTCTTCATACCAAGCTTGTTAACTAAATATCAAATATCTTAATCACTAGCAAACCCATTTAAAATGTTAACTAACTCCTCCACTAACCACTGAATCTTTAGGTTCTAATTTGATTATTTTCACACCTTGAGTGCTTCTACCTAACTGTGATATATCTTCTGGGTTAACCCTAATCGTAATGCCGTTTGAAGTAGTAACTATTAGGTTTTCTTCAACTCCTGATAGAATCCTAACGAGTACCGGTTTGCCAGTTTTCTTGGTCATGTTCAAAGTCTTTACTCCACTAGCTGCTCGACTAGTCTTTCTATATTCTGCAAGGTAAGTCTGCTTACCGTAACCTTTTTCTGTAACAACTAGCAGTGAAGGGTAGATTTTGGTCTTAGATTTAGTGTCTTCTATGAGCGCACCATCCCCGTTTTCGTCATCAGCTGCTAGAAAGTCAAAGCTGGACACCTGAAGACTAATCACCTCATCCTCGCTTTTTAGTTTGATGCCTCTTACACCTTGAGCTGACCTACCAAGGGGGCTTAGCTGTGATCTGTCGAAAATAACAGTTTTACCGTTGGAGGCTGAGAGAATAATCTTGTCTTTTTCGTTTAGACTTAAGGATACATCCATCAACTTATCTCCTGACTTCAAGTTGATAGCGATTATACCAGTCTTCCTGATATTGTTGAACTGATCTAAATTAGTTCTTTTAACACTTCCTTTGCATGTAGCAAATATTAGAGAACCTTCTTTGCTTGATTCTTCATCTTTTGTTAGGCAGACTACGTTGGTAATCTTTTCTCCTTCTTTTAGTTCGAAGTAGTTTACTAGGGCTTGACCTCTGCTAGTACGACTACCGCTTGGTAAGTCAAAGACTCTCATTCTAAAAACTCTTCCAGTGTTAGTGAAGGCATACACATAGTCGTGAGAATTACAGACTATACTATTTTTAACCACATCTGTTTCCTTAGGATTGAAGCTAGTAACTCCTCTACCGCCTCTATTTTGTTGTCTAAAGTTTGTTATTGGTAAGACCTTTATGTACTGCTGAGTGGTGAGCTGGACTAACACCTCTTCGTTTTCCACAAAATCTTCTTTATTATAATCTCCAACTGAATGATCAAATATTTGAGTCCGCCTTGGGGAAGAAAACTTGCTAGAGAGTCCTTGTAATTCTGAAGAAATAATCTGAGTTTTTACTTCGTCATATTCTAAAATATTTTGTAGCTCAGCGATTAGTTTAATTTTTTCATTTCTTTCGTTTTCTATCTTAGCTTTATCAAGCCCGGTAAGAGTTTGTAGTCTCATTTGTAATACTGCCTCGGCTTGTCTTTCACTTAATTTAAACTCTGCTTGCAAACGCTGGCTGGCAACATGTTTATCTTCTGAAGAGCGTATAAGTGCTACTATTTGATCTATAAAGTCTAAAGCGATTTTGAGTCCATCGAGTATGTGTAGCTCGTCTTGAGCTTTTTTCAAATCAAACTTAGTTCTTCTTACAACTACCTCATATCTATGATTTATAAACTCTACTAAAATTTCTTTAAGGTTTAGTAGCTTTGGCTGCCTCCCGTCATTTACTAGGGCTAGTAGGTTAAAGTAGATATTAGTCTGTAAATCACTAAGTTTGTAAAGTTGATTGAGCACAATTTCTGGGCTAGCCTCTCTCTTAACTTCGATAACAATACGGATCCCTTCTTTGTTTGACTCGTCACGAATGTCCTTAATACCTTCTATTCTTTTATCTTTGATTAGGTCAGCAATTTTGACTAACATGTCTGCCTTGTTTACTTGGTAAGGAATCTCCGTAATCAGGATTTTGTCTTCGAGCAATTCAGATTTTGCTCTGATTAAGCATTTACCACGACCAGTACTATAGGCTTTTAGGATGTCCGCTTTACCGTAAACTATGCCGCCAGTAGGTAAATCTGGAGCAGGGATAAATTCCATTAGTTCTTCAATTGTCGCTTCAGGGTTCTTTAGTAAGTGTAAAATCGCCTTGCAGACTTCTTGTAGATTATGAGGGGGAATCTCAGTCGCCATTCCTACAGCGATACCTGTTTGACCGTTGATAATCAGGTTGGGCAAAATAGTGGGTAATACCTTAGGTTCTCTTTGACTACCGTCGTAGTTATCAACAAAATCCACAGTATCTTTCTCAATATCAGAAACTAAATAACTCGCTGGTTTATTCATTCTAGACTCAGTATAACGCATGGCTGCAGGTGAGTCTCCGTCTATAGAGCCAAAGTTACCTTGACCATCCACCAAAGGATATCTCATAGCAAAGTCTTGAGCTAGTCTGACCATTGCATTGTACACCGACATATCCCCGTGAGGGTGATACTTACCCAATACTTCACCAACGACACGAGAACACTTGGTATATTTGGCACCCGGTGTAAGACCTAGTTTATGCATTGTGTAAAGGATTCTACGGTGTACAGGCTTTAGACCATCTCTAACATCAGGTAAAGCTCTAGATACAATTACACTCATGGCGTATTTCAAATATGAGTCCTGCATTTCTTGCTCGAGTACTCTAGGCTCAATTTGGTCGTCCATGGTTACTAGACCTGAGTTGACTGAATTATAGTTATTGCCGTCAGTCTCAGATTCGTTCAGCTCATCCTTTTTTTCGGTAATATCTGCTGATTTCGACTCTTCAGTATTGCTTTGCTCTTCAAAATCTAAACTATTGTCTTTGAAACCAGAAATATCATCCTTAAACATGTCTAAAATCTGAGATACTAGGCTGATATTGTCAAACAAAGTCAGGTAGTATCTGGTCTACTTGATTTTACATACTCTAATTTTTAGATTAAACTTAGATAGTGAAATCAATCATTTTTGACTTTGATGGTGTTTTTGGAGATACGCTTGAGCCAGTTACTGAATTTCTGACCAAGTTCAGTTGGAAATCTAAATCTAAAGTGCGCTCTGATATTCTTAAGCTATTAATGAGTAATCGCCAAGAAACAAGGTTGCAGAGGTATTTTAAAGATCGTTTAGCCTTAAAATTAGAAACTTATTTAGTTGGTTACGGCAATTGCTTGTTTGAAGATAGGCTCAAGGAAGTGTCTCAGCTACAAGCACCTAAGGCGATACTTTCTAATAATTATAGTTTTATTTGTAAAAGATTATTAGGAAGTTACACTAGTTTATTTGATTTAATTATTGGTGATGGTGAAGCTGATACTAAAGTAAAAGGTTTTGAGCTTATTTTTCAAAATCCTAAATTTGCTAAGTCAAGTACGATATTTATCACAGATACAGTTGGAGATATTTTGGAAGCCAGAAAAGTCTTGAGAAAAAACCAAATTTATGGGGTTTCTTGGGGATTCCATGATTCTGAGCTTTTAAAATCTTATTTAACTCCTGGGCATATTTTGACAGACTTTAAGAAACTAACCCTAATTGACTCTCACAAAGCAGTTAGTAGCCTAAGTTATGCCTAAAGACCCCTTAAAAATTTTAGTTACTGTAACAATTGGGATTTTGTTGTTAGTATTGTCTGTATGGTTGATAAATTTATATGTAGTTCCAGCGATCTTTAAGTCACGAATTGGTTCTGGTAGCACTACTAGAATTGGTGAAGTCAGGACTGATAGTGAAAAAAAACATCATACAGAGGATAATAATGATATGAGTGAACCTGACTCTGAGAAAGTGGATAGCAATATAGAATCAGAATTAGTTAATAGTGATCCAGCTGAAGTAAATAATGATTTACCAGTTGCAAAAAGTGAAAGTAATTCAGATAATCCAGACCTGAGTAAAGTAAATAAACAAAAACCTACACCAAAAAAACCTGATCTTGAAGCTAGTACAAATAGGGGTGACTGGGACAAGTATAAAGGTGCTTATGAAATCTAAGGATTAGCAAAATCACGCTTAAACTCGCAAACAAAAACTACCCGAATCGGGTAGTCAATGCTAGGTGTTGCAGCTACAATTACTATTTAGAGTTTAGTTTAGCTAAGGCGTAACTAGCCGCGACTATTACTGAGGCGGTGGCAATACCAAATAAAACTGGAGTTACATTTTCAAAACTGGCAATAAGAGCAATAGGCATAAGTGAAGACAGTGATAGTTTATAATTTACCTGTTTTAGAGATACAAACTGGCGCCTTAAAATTGTAGCAATAAAATAGGTGACCTACATACACTTACTTTTTAAGATTTGTCAAAAGCCATAATTTGCTTTACTGACAATAGCACTTAAATCTTCAGTTGCTTTATGTTTATTAGTACTTTATGGGTAATCTTATATGCTATATCTATAGTTTTACATCAGTTAGTGTTTATACTTTTTGTAGGTTCTTTAGTCAGAGTATTTTTAATAAAGTATACTCCGTATGCTAGCCTATATCTAGCTATAATTACCATTATCCAAGTTATTTTCAATGGCTGCCCTCTAACAAATCTTAATAATTTTTTGTATGTTAAAGCTGGTTTTACAGACTTACAAAGCAATTTTTTCTGGGGTGGTATTTTTGGTGAATTTACTAGCCTTGCAAGGATGTTATTTTTGATGATGTCAGTTTTGATGTTTTATTACTCTGTTCAGACTTGGAATAAAGCTGAAGTTAATATAAGATTAAGCCGTATCTATGGTGGAAAATTAACTTGACTAAATTAAGGCTATTTGATTGATTATACCTATATCTATTCCGAAGTAGCTCAGTTGGTAGAGCGAGGGACTGTTAATCCCCAGGTCACAGGTTCGAGTCCTGTCTTCGGAGCCAGTAGCAACAAAGTGTAACCTGTAGGGGTATATTTTTTTTGGTTAAAATAAAAATTTTCTTACTGAATAGATAAACCGATACTCATAATGTTTTCATGAAATCCAATAATAGCTTTTTTTCTTTCATCAGACAATGTATTTAATTTATCTAAGTCGATTTGGTTCCAAGATAAACTTAATTGTTCCAGATAGTAATCTATTTCTTGCAGAAGAGCTAAAGTTTCGATTTTTTTTAAATTTTGGTTAAAACAATCAAGTAATTCAGAGCTAAATTGAGACAAGCTTCTAAGATTTGAAGAGTATATCAGAAAATTCATCTTTTCTTGTTTATCTAAATTATCCTTAAGATAATCTTTTAAATAATTGGTAAAAAAGATAAGTGATTTAGTCCTCTGTATATACTGATCTTTGCTCAAATTGGGAGCTATCTCATGAAAACCTGAGTCGTCTGTATTCTGATAGAACTGCTTATACATCTTACTTAAGGTTTCATATATTGATTTGATGTTTGCTTCTATTTCAAGTTTTAACTTTAGATTCCATAATCCTTTTAACTCTGGAAGAATCTGCAAGTAAGGGTGCTCCTTTAAATTTTTTAGATTTAAAAAGTCAATGTTATCTGGGAAACTATGGATCGCGTCTTCAACTGCCTCGCAGTATTTTAAAATAGCTGATTGAGTGTGTGGTGATAAAGTATTACATTTTTGGCGTAAAAAATTTATTTTTGTTCCTAGTGCTTGTTGTGTCTCACCTCTGAAGTTCTTAATAAACTCTCTACCTGCCTCGTTGGTCGTGAATTTGAGCTTTTCTTTCATAAACTACTAGTACTCAAGCACACTTATTTTGTGTAGTCTATAGATTGAATGAAGCTTTGGTTAAATTTTGACACGTGTCATCTTCTATGCTAATTATATGCAGATTTACCTTTTAGTACGATTATTTGTAGTAGTATGAGTTTAGAAAAATTAAAAACCTTAGCTTCCAAGACTCAAGAAAAATTTGAACTTTTAAAAAATAGATCCCTAAAATCAGCTGTTCTGAATATAGCCAAGGTAGTCAGTTCCTCTTATCTACTTAGTCAACTATATGTAAAACCTGTAACTGCTGAAGTATTGCCTAATTCCGAAGGCTCATATGAACTAAATAAAGTAGAGCAAGTAGACCAGAAAGTTGGACAAGTAGCAAATAACTTTCCTACAGGAGACGGGTCTCAAAAGCCAATGGATTATATTGATTATGAGAACGCTGAGAAGAAAAATCAGAGCAGTGATATGTCTGTAGGAGGTAGTTTAGACGATTTAGATAGTATATCTAGAGAAGCCGATGATCTAAAACCTACTGGATCAGAGGTTAAGATTTCTGAAACTGAATCAGTCAATCAAAATAGGCAGCGGCTATATAAGAGATTACGTAATCTGCTGAAGGCAAACAAAAAAGACGCCTACCAAAGACGAGTAGAAGGTATGCGTTCAGGTGTAGCCAATCCAGGTAGTAGCATAAATCGAAATAACGGTTTAAGTAATCAAGGTCTTGAAGCCCAAACCTATAGTATCAACCGCACCGAGGCTAAATCTATCTTAATTTCAATTCTAGAACCTAATAAAAAAAATACTGAATTTCCTGATGGCTTAAGCCATTTGTATACTGAGTCAGCAAGTGCTAGTGCTTCTAAAGTAATTACAGAAAGAACAACAAAGTATACAGTTGAGTATCCTACAGAAGACCTCTATTTAGCGATTGGCACTCAGGTAAATCTAAGCAGTACTAATAATGAGTCGGGAGCTGATGAGTCTAACCTAAGAACTCTTTTTCAAGGGACAATTTCACCGGTAGTAGTTAATAGGTCTGACGGCAATTTTTATCTAAACCCAGATTCAGCTATTTCAAGAGGGGAAGCAGTAGCCGAAGATCTTAGTCGAGCTACATCTCCTGGTGCTGAAGTGTCTCCAGAAGAGTTTGAAAATACTGTTTCAGATAACGATTTAGTTCGAAATAGTAATTTATTTGGTGAATTATTACCTAATGGTAGCGTGCAAAGAGGGGCAGGTTTTGTTTTGGGAGATAAATTACAAAGTACTAATCTAACGCCTAATCACTCAAGACAGTCTGAGTTTGAGACAGATTTAGAACTTTCAGCTACTTACAAGCGTGACCGTAGAGGACTGAATCCTCAGACAGGAAGTTTTGAGATAACAACTGATACTAGGTCATTAAATCTATCTGGTAATATTTCAAAG
>JBCDGH010000043.1:0-7276 GCA_038751365.1 Patescibacteria group bacterium
TGGAAGTATAATGGGTAATATAAAAAACTACACTAGAGTTTTAGAAAATCTTAGTTACTCTCTTGATGCAAAAGACTTACTTATTCAAACTGATTTACTTAATAGTACTAAAAGGAAAACTGACTTCAGTAGGTTATCGGATAAAAAACTTTTACTAACACCGCAGTTATTAAATATTGATATCGACCAGTGCTCACTGAGTGGAAAATATGATGAGCAAAATAATAGCCGTGTTGGTTACTTTTTACCAGATAAAGATTATTTAATTAATTTTGATATAAAGGGTATTAGCACCCAAGTTACCCTTCATAAGAATACTGAGATTCAAATCTGGTACTACAAAATGCTGACAAAGAATAATTTATTTACGAAACTAGAAGAATCTAAACTAGAGCTTATTAATACAAATCTCTCATCTAACCTATCTTATATTATTACTATCTGCCAAGCAGCTGCAAATAGATAGTTTGGGATACACCCTACCCTACCCGTCATCAAATTTTCACTCCATGCATCAACGCTTTGACTTCGTATAATATTAATTTATTGTTTTTTGCTCCATTTATACCAGTTACACTTTTAACTTTCATAAAAAATAATATTTAATAAGTAGGTAACTTATTTACAAATTCAGTTTGTGTGAAAGTTTGTATCACTTAATAAGTGAATGGGTATAGTGTAATAGTTTCATAACATAAGTGTTTTTTGACAGCCTATTTTTTTTGGTATAAACTAGCACGTCGCTGCGTAAAATACAAGACTCAGAATCATAGTACATAAACATAAATAGAAATATATGCAATCCAGTTTTGCTCTGAATTTCCTAGACCCATATATCCTCATTGGGTCTGGTTTGATACTGTTAGCAATTTCGATTAGTTTACCTAATATAGTGCATTGGCAAAATTTGGTCGTAAATATTCTCTTAGCTACCAAAAAAATATTTTTGTATTTTCTGTACAATGCGTTTAATCTACTACCAAAAATTACTACCTTATTAGTATCAATTATAGTTATAGCTGGTATTTTTAATGGCTTACTTACCTCTGAGAATGTAAATGTACAAGCTAACACTGGAGCTATCCCCCAAGTCACTGCTAATATTAGCTCGGCGGCTACAATTGGTAACCAATTTAACTTTACGCTTATCTATTCAAATCTAGGTGACGGACCTGGCTTTGCCCCGTATATAGACTTGATAGTACCAACAATAGGAGTTGATGGAGCAGGCGAACTTAATGAAGATGATGGAATCACAATTAATTCAGCTCAGTATCTTGAGCAAACTTTAATGACTCAGAGCTTAACTTTCCCTGAAACTGGCTTAGGTTGTAATCCAGGCGAGACTCCAGTTGAGCACCCCTACGCTGTAGATAACGCAGGGACACCCTTAGTAATATGTGGAATTCCTGGTAACACATTAATGGTCCTTACTTTACCTTTCGGCTCTTTCGTACCTGAACAGTCTGGGGTAGAAATAGAAGTTACAGGATACATGAGTGAAAAGGCCGATAACAATACTCCAATAGATTTAGAATATAGAGCTGGCTTCCGCTTTGGTAATGACCCACTAAACAATTTTACGACAGACCCAAGTATTGTCAGTGAGTTTACAAGTAATAGTATTGAACCAGTCTTATTCGCTGTAAGAAAAGTATATAATGGTCCTGAGTCAGAAACAGTAACTGGACCAAACTTCAAAAGAAGATATACTATTAACGCTGATTTAGGAGATGGACAAACCGTGACTGACTTAGATTTAATTGATAAACTCCCAAATAACCTATCATACTTCCAACTTATATCTAGCACACCAGCAGGAGCTATAGTTATCAATGAGCCTACAATTGGACTACCAGCTAATGACCCTGATAATCTTTTAACTGTAAGATTCCCAAGTGTAACTGGAACCGCTGGAAGTGTTGACGCTCAAGTAGTCTTTGAATACTTCGTTCCTGATAAAGATGCAAATGGTGATGATATAATCAACCATACTAGCGGAAATGATACACCTGCTCAGAATGATGCTCTAGGTCAAGGAATGTGGACTCCTGTGGATACTCGTGATGATCCAAGTGTAATTATTAGCGATGCCAGCACAGTTGACCATACATTAATTGCTAAATCTATAGCTATCCAGAAATCTGTAAATAATTTATCGAATAACTCTAATAGACCTGGTGATAACATAGAATACAGTCTTGATTTTCAAATTTCTGACTACTTTGGTTTTCAAAACATAAATATCACTGATGTTATGTCTGATGGTCAATCATTCGACACCAGCTTCACTCCGACACTAACTATTAATGAAACTGGGAGTAATAGTAGTGGTAACTTTGATATAAGTAACTACAATTTTATTAAAGACACTGGAGCTACCAATTCAACTGGGGAGACTACAATCAACTTTAGCGTATCACAAGAGTTACAAACTAGAAATCTAGATAGTCAGATATTAGGAGGTTGTCTTACTAGCGTAGTCATATCAGATTGTGATATTAACCAGGGAGCAGCTACCGGAAGAATAGTTTTTAGAGCTAATATTGATCAAGAATATACTGATAATTATGGAGATGGCAATCCAAATGTTGATATGGGGGATATGATATCTAATAACGTTACTATTTCTGGTGATGTTTTAGATAACCCCAGCTTACTTCCCACTGGCGAAGTGGAAGGTGATGGCAGCAGTGCCGGTCTAGATATAGTTATTGGCGATTTAGAAAAGACTGTTTATGCAATAAATGGTGTAATAAATCCAACACCGCCTTTAAACATTGGACCTGGTGACACTATAACATATAGACTTAAATACATACTCAGTCTTACTGATACTGAGGACTTTTATATAGAAGATTTTTTACCACTACCAACACTACAAGCTAGTAATTTCAGTACTACTTTTGGAGATTCAATTGATACCACCTTACCTACACCTGGAAGTGCCAAATTTGGTCCTGATGAAACTTTTAACACAATATCAGGAATTGTTCCTACTATCACAGCAGATTCAGGACAAAACAAAATTCGATTTGATTATGGCGGTTTTCAAGATAATTTAGATAGGTCAGCTGTAACTGACATACTCATTAGAATTGAAGCCAACAACGAACCTTTTGCCAACGGACTTAATTTAATTAATCAGGCGCGAGCAAGAACCATGAATACATTTGAAACTGACGAAGTGGCAAGTGCTATTACTCCAGTAACTTTGTTAATGCCCGAGATTAATATGACTAAAGGCGTTGTTGCAACTGACAACCTAGCAAATGAATTCTTACCAGAAATACCAGCTCCTGTTAGCTTCAACGCTCCAGGATCAGCTACCTGCACAACTACAGATCACCGTTTTAGCGATACCATAAACTCAACAAATCTAGCTAGCCTACCGATTATTAGCGATGTCAGTAACTTAGATGGAAGTGACCTAGTAACCTACGCCTTAACTTTTGAAAATCTTGGAGGCAGTCCACGCGGAGCCTTTGATATACAAGTCAAAGATACTTTAACAGCAGGTGATTTCGTAGTTCCAAGTACAGGTTTAAACCTCTGTATAACTAGAGGTGACGGAACTATATTAAGCTATACACCTATAGACAACACTGATACCAACCCTTTTTTAGAAGATGGTATTAGTATTGCAGATATTGATAACAATAATGGTTCTATTAGTCCTTATGACGAAACTAGTGGAACTAACATTATAATAATTACTTACGATTTGCAAGTAGATCCAAATATAGATGCAGGTTCAATATTAGAGAATAGTGCTACCTTTCTTAATTATACTGGAGCGTCAGGAGGTACTACTAATTTTGTCCCAAACAACAGTCAAACTGACTCTGCTTTAGTGAGTACTACTAATCCAACTATCACAAAGAGTATAACCAATACAAGTGAAAGTGACTCTGAAGATAAAAATGTAATGGTAGGTGAAATTATAGATTACCAACTTTTGATTACTGTGCCAGAGGGTCAAACTGCTCAAGCTAAAGTTGTAGATGCTTTAGATAGTGGTTTAGCATTAGTATCACTAGACTCAATCACCGATTCACCAACCTCAGATTTAAGTACAAGTCTAGCAGGAGGTTTTAATGATGTACTTACCAACGCTGCAATAACTGATTCGGGGCAAACTATCGAGTTTGATTTTGGCACAATTACTAACACTAATACACAAAATGCAGATGAAAACAACCTTAATGCCGAGACTATAACTATAGCTTATTCTGCAATAGTACTGAACTCATCAGATGTTAATCGAGACACTTTACTCAACAACTCAGCTATATTCAGCTACAATAATGGTACTCAATTAGCTACTGACCCTGCTTCTGCGGAAGAAGTAACGGTAATAGAACCAGAATTAGAAGTTCAAAAATCAATTAGCTCAGCTACCGGTGACGCTAGGGACTTACTAACTTACACTTTAGTAGTTAGCCATACTCCAAATAGCAACGCTCCAGCTTATAACGTAAATCTAAAGGATGTTATTCCTGCTACTCTAGCTTATGAAAATGCCTCAGTAACTAACACCGACGGCATTGTGCCAGACAGCGGTTCTTTAGTCTTTAACATAGATACTCTTGCAGCCACTTACACTAAGCTAGATCTTGGTGAAAGTTCTACTATTGAATTTCAAGTAAGACCTGTAGATTCGGTGTATCCTGATCAATTAATCACTAACGCTGCAGAACTAGATTATACTTCCCTGCCAAACGAAATTAGTACTCCTCAGTCTACTTACAACAACCTTTCCGTTGAAAGAACCGGAGATGAGAATGATGCTGGAGGTGCTGTAAACGACTATATTTCTACAAGCTTTGTAGACTTTACAGTAAACAACGTCAATCCTAACAAAACAATCGTAGCCACTTCAGAAGACCACACTACTACAATATCTAGCCTACCACGCTTAGCCATCGGTGAAATAGTAAGGTATCGACTTGCAACACGTATTCCAGAAGGTGAAATTGAAAACTTTAGAGTAAGAGACAATTTACCAAACGAGTTATTATTCTTAAATGACAACACTTCTACCATTGGCTTTAGCTCAAACGGAAATTTAACCTCCGACATACCAGATTTTAGTAGTTGTAACGTAAATGGTTCTAGTCAGAATATCGCTTTGGGATGCAATATACCTAGCTCTCAAATATCACCATCAACTTTTTCAGGTGGCACTGATCCAATCTTTGCAATTGGTAATATAGCTAATACTGATGATGATACCAATAACGAATTTATTATTATCGAATTTAATGCTTTAGTGCTAAATACAAATAATGCCCAAGCCTTTAACCAAATTACTGGTGATACTTCAAATTCTAATAGAAATAATCGATATACAGCTATTAGAGAAGATAGTTCTGGAGATGATGTAAATATGGCTCGTTCAAATAACCGACGTGCTAGAATAGCTGAACCTTTAATCAACGATGTAACCAAAACCACCACCCAAACTCCGACTGACTCAGCCGACTCAGTGACCTACGAAATAACCTTTAGTAACTTAGCCTCTGGTGACAATGCAGCTAGCGCTTTTGATCTTAATCTTACAGACACTTTAGACGCTAATCTTGAGTTAACTTCTGTTTCTGTCACTAGCAAACCTACCACTACCACCTTAACTGACAATTCAAGCTTCGCCAACAACTTAGTAGATTTTGATTTTGATGTACTTGCTCCTAATGAGGGTATAACTATTGAAGTAACTGCCAAAATATTAAGTACAGTCAGTGCTGGTCAGGTAATTCCCAATACAGCTAGTGTAACGTACACTTCTTTACCTGGAGGAGGTACCACTACAAACCCAACCGGCTCAACTCCACCTACAAATATAGAAAGAAATGGAAGTTTAGACACACCAGTAAACGATTATGTTAATACCAACACCACTGAATTTACCATTGGTATCGGTTCAGTAAGCAAAGCTAATGTTGCTGGAAGTAATTTCAGAATTGGAGATGAGCCTGAATTTGATATTACTGTCAATCTCATAGAAGGGCTAAATAAAAATACTAGAGTTGTAGACAAATTACCTGTAGGATTAGAATATATTTCCAGTCAAGTCATTACTACTGCCGCTAATAGTAACGGGCTATTAGCTCAAGACTTTAGCAGCACTCTGCCAACCCCAGCTGAAAGTGGAACTCAAAACATTACCTTTGGTTTTGGAGATATTACTTTACCTGATGACAATAATACTGATAATAATAGCTTTGTTATTAGAGTCAAAACTAGAGTAACAGATATCCCAACTAACCAAAATAACACCAACTTAACAAATAACACTGATTTAGTAACTACTAATGTAGCAAGTAACAACGACCAAACTGCAGTCGACCTTAATCCACCGGAAATAACCATAATTATACCTGTATTAGGTATTGTAAAAAAATTTGATCCAGTGGCAGCCGCTCCTAATGATACTGTAACTATAGAGCTAGAGGTGACCAACACCGGTTTAGCTACAGCTTATGAAGTTAACATTGAAGACACACTATCTAATTCAGAGCTTATTAACCCTACCCTGCTAACTACAGCCACAGGTTTTAGCGGATCTATAAACCCTTCGGGTAATAATACAAGTGTTAACTATGCTGGAGGAGATATAGATCCAAATCAAACCCTAACTTTTACTTTTGAAGCTACTTTGGAATCAAATTTAGTCGATCAGCAAGTAATTCCAAATATAGCCAGAATTACTTCAGGATCAACCCAACCAGGAGTATCCATCAATGAAAGAATTTTGGACCCCGTAGCTACAAATACTGATTTGCTAGTAATAACCCCAGATCTAGAAATTACTAAAACAAACTCAACTAATGTCATCACTCCCGGAAGCTTACAGACTTACACAATTACAGTTGAAAATGTTGGTGGTTACAGAGCTGATAATATTGTGGTTACAGAAAATCTACCCGACAACACCACATTCAGCGCTAACGATAGTTTGCCTACAGTTTGGACAAGTGGTGCAGGACAAACTTATACAACTGATATTTCCTCTCTAGAACCTAATACTTCGGTAGACCTAACTTTTGCTGTAGTTGTAGATGACTTTATATCCGCTGGGGTAAGTGAAATTACAAATACGGTAAGTGCAATTGATGATGGTAGTCACGGTCAAGACCCTACCCCAAATAATAATACCTTTACTGATACAGATAGTTTAGATGCTGCTCCTGATATTGAGGTAACTAAGGATGATGGTGTAACTGAAGCTAGTCCGGGTGATATTTTAACTTATACTATAAGTATTAAGAATACA
>JBCDGH010000044.1:0-6372 GCA_038751365.1 Patescibacteria group bacterium
CGGACAACAAAATATGCTAGAAGTTTTTTCATTAAATATGCGTGCTAAATAATCATGTGTCACCTGCCTTGTGTTTCACTTATTTTTGCTTTTTATCATTCAGTGTTGCTCATGTTGTGCGAGCATTTTTCAGTTTTCTTTAAACTACTCCATTATAATGAATTGCAATCGCAATTTGTTCTGTAGAGAGTTTTAAAATAAAATCTAATTTAATAGTTTGTATGACGCTGATATTATCTAGGTCTAGACCTCTAAATAAAGACTCTTCAATATCACTCCAAGCTTTAGATATATCTTTCTTAGCAAATACTTTTTCAATCAACGTGCTAATTGGATCAGTCTCGGATATGTTGCTTTCGCTTATTTTATCTTGATCTTCAGATAGTTTTAGTCGTGAGTCAGGTATTTTTCTTTTTAATCTCTCCTGAGTTGGTTGCATATCACGATTTTTGTTTTGCTGTGCCTTTGCTCTTAACTCTCTTAACTTATTTGGCATAAATTCTGTCTCCAGGTAAGATTTTAACTCAAAATAAAGGATTCTAGGGTTAAACTTTATAAACTTGAACTCACTAGTCGGTAAATTCCATAAATCTTTGATGTTAGCAGGGTAATTACCCGGAGTGAGTAAAATAGTTTCCCAAGTAATACCTTCTTGATTCATTTTTTCGGCACATTTTTTATAAGCGGTAATAATTTCATTAAGATTAATCTCAAAAGAAGACATTCCATACCGATCACTATTTCTATTTATGAATTCCAAAGCTTCTTGAGGGCTAGTAAATGTGCTATAAAAATCTCTATTTAAATCTCTTTGAATATAGTTAATTTCTGATTTAGTCTTTCTATTAATCTCATTATCTTTACGTCTTAGGTCTAATTTGTAGTAATCTTCATTTTCTTGGTGTTCGCTTGGTTTTAAGACCCCTAAAGATGTAAATAAATTTGCAGATCTAATTTTACTTTGATTTGAAAGCTCTGCATCAACTACCATCAAGTTTTCTTTTTCTGGAGATACTCTGACACCTCTTCCGACAGATTGTATGTAAGCTGAGACTTCTAAAAAAGCCATTATCCAAATTAAATCAATATCTGGGACATCAGTACCTTCTCTGTATTGTTCTATTTGAAACAGTTTGCTGATCTCTCCTGTTTCGTACAGCTGAAATAATTTTTTATTAGAAATTTTACTTTGTTTACCATCTTCAAATTTGTAATTACCGCGAGAGGTGCCAACTAACAAACTCTCACCGGTCTGCATATGAAAAAACTTAGCTGCCTCTTCAGCCATAGCTGTACTTCTCGGACAGACTACAAACATTTTTTTTCTAGCTTGCATTTCAGGGCTAGATTGGTACTTTTCTGTAAAAGCACTATATACAGATTTCCAGCTGGCACTAATTGTGGAATTTTCGTTTATTTTGAATTCTCCAGTATCCTGATCATAGTCACTACTATCTAATAAAATATTATCTAGCTTTACACTAGTTTGAATAATTGGTACTACTTCTCCATCTTTCATCGATTGGAAAGGGTCATCTTTATAAGCTAATTTGCCAGGAGGTACTTTATTCTCATCTAGCCAGAGTACGTTTTCGCCTGAGGGAGATAAAAATGGTATACCATATTCGGGTTTATTTCCTACAAAGGGATAAAAGGTAGCTGTAATACTCAGTATTAGTGGTTTAGCTCTCTGTACTACTTTGTTTAGGCTTGATCTGAATGTTTTGCCTCTCAGCAAATGTGCTTCATCCAAGATGATGAGATCCGGGTTGTAATCCTGACTTTCTTTACGAAAAGATTCATCTACCCAGACTACTATACGCCCATGTTGCCCTTTCTTGAATTTTTTTAAAAGAGTCTCTGAAGTATGGCTGAACATAAAGCTAATATCAGCAGAATCAGGATAATATTCCTGCAATTTTTGGATGGTTTGGATAGCTAATTTGATTGTTGGGGTAACTATGGCAATATTTAAGCTTTTTGGAAGCATCTCTGTTAATAAACAAAATAACCAGGTTTTACCACTGCCAACTCCCATCTGTATACCTAGTTCATCCCCTGGCTTAGCCTCGGCTAGAATTTTAGGTAAAGACTTAAGAAATCTTTCTTGAGAAGCCCTAGGAGTCATACCATTAGGTATATGACTTAAGGTACTAGTCCATGGAAGATCTTCACTAGTTTGTTTTTTTAATACATCAATCGCATGCAAATCTTTATATTTTTCTTGATCAATCGACTTTTTTAGTTCTACTAATTTTTGATGATTAGATATTTCTAAAAAAATCTCAGTTTCTATCTTTTTTAGCTGAATATAATTTTGATAAACTACAAGACTGAGGCTTATTAATTCGCCTAAATTAGGCTGATCTTTATGCGATTCCTGTAAGCTATTAAGTAATTTAGGTAAGCTTTCTTCAGACATTGTGTATAATTTATTATAAATCGTTGAAATACTCTTTCAGATCTAAGCGTTTTCTATGGTCTCTAATAAGTTTTCGCTTTGATTTATCATGAATTTGCTTTATCCTCGCTGGGCTTAAATCATGATCCTTACCTGTCTCTGCATAACTTTTATTTTTATAGTAAATACTATACATTATACTTTTAGTTCGTTCAGAAAACTCTTGAAAGTATTCAGTTATTAAACCTATTAGATCTTGATCTTCGGCATATTTGTCTGGAGAAATATAATCACTTTTGATATTATCTACTACAGTGGTGTACTCAATAGGCTCATCTATATATACCCTTTCGGCAGGTTTATAAGCTTCGTCGTAAGTTATTACTTTCAAGAAGTAGCGTCGATATTCATGAAGCTTTTCTAGTGTCATTTCAATTCCTAATTGCTCTCTAACTTGTTCTAAGAGTTTTAACTCTAATTCGTAAGTACTTATATCTGGATACTGCCTCCTTAAATTATTTTGTAATTCAACTATTTTCTTATAGGTTGATTTTTTTTCATCAGGAATTCTATATCTATAACCCTCAGTTTTAAAAATCCTACTCACAGCATTTCTTATAAAGAAATAAGCTAAGCCAGCAAAGCTATCTCTATTACTAGATTCTAATTTTAATGCAGTTTCAATTAAAGCATAGTTAGTATTATTTAGTAATTCACCAATCGTAACTGTGGTGTTTTTCAGAAAAACGTCTTCCGGTTTTGAGGATTTATATTTAGCGAAATGCACATCAATATCTGTAAAAAAATATCTCTTAAGTATAGTGTAGGCAAGTTTCTGATTTAGTATAATAAGCTCATCAAAAACTTTATTCAATTTTCTAATTTCTACTAGAATGCCAGCAGCTGATTTGCGGATATCTATCACTAACTGATCTAGTTGCTCTTGCATTTCGATTATTTCTAATGTTAAAGTAGCTTTTTTTAGCTCATCATCCTCTTTTGATAGTCTAGTTTTTAGTATTAAAAGTTGCTCTTCTAATCTAAGATGCTCTGGATGTAGTCGAGGGTTAGAGACTAAGTCTTTATAGTAGCCAAACTTCTTAATTCCGTATTCACCCGACAACCAACTCTGGGTAGCTGAGTGTTGATTCTCTATTTCTAATTGTTCGAGAGCTTCAATCTTTGGTTTCAAGGACTCAGCGATATTTACAACTTTACGTATTATAAGCTGATTTTCCTTTTTATAATCTGGTTGATTTTGTTCTTGCTCTTGCTCTTCTTGGTTCTGGTCGTTATTTACTAATTCAGCAGCTTCTTGAGTCGTTTCTGAAACTTCTATTTTAGTTTGCTCTTCTTGTAAGTTATGCTTTTGCTTTTTCTTGGTCGCATCTTTTGATTCTGCTTTATGGAGAGATTTAGTTTTTTTAGGCTTACTTTGAGGCTTATATTCTGACTTTGTCTGAGCGAAAATTATGTCTAGGCTATGCTGAATTTCTGCAACCTGTCTGATCATTTCCTTGACCAGTATATTATGACTCAGAGCCTTACTAATCAATGTAAATATTGTAAAGCGGTTTACTGGGTATGTTTCTAGATTAGTTTCATATTCGTCTACTGTATTGCAAAAATAATCAAATTCTTCATCGGAAGTGTTCTCCCAGTTATTACTGATCTGGGTACAGTATTTGTTGATTTCACTCCATGTTAGTTGTCGATTTGTAATGTTTTTAAAGTCTATCTTGCCATCTTTAGTAGTTTCAAGAGCGTAGATTCTTGGCATTAGCTGCTCTAAACGCTCGTCAAATTTTTTCAGATTATATTCAATTTTGTTAATCTCAATTTTTGCTAGTTCAGACTCAAAAACCTTAGAGAATTTAGTTAGTCGACCAAAAGGATTTCTAGCTGATAGAAAGGTAGCTATGTCCGGATTTTGATGTATTTGTTCTGTTTGAGTTGTATTTTCAATTTTTGCTTGTGATTTGTTTTTAGGTATATCCATAAATTCTTATAAATTGAACGGTAATCCAACCTTAAATTACTAAGCTATTAACATAAAATTACTCAAATTGCAATATTAGTAAATTCTAACTTGCCTACAGAGATTAAATATATCATCTTAGAGTCCATGTTGGTTAAATACTCAAATACAATTAAGTACTTTACTTTTTCTATTATAAAGTCTTTTCAAGAAGATAAATACCCTATTTTAGCAGCAGCTTTATCTTATTACGCTATTTTCTCATTAGCACCATTTTTAGTACTCATTACTTTTATAATAGGTTTGCTTTTGGGGGATGCAGATAGCAAAAGTCAAATTCTAAATCAGCTCGATTCTATTTTAGGAACTCAGGCTACAGACTTAATTGAAAGATTAGTGCAAGCTAGTTTCAATCCTCGAGGACAAACTTTAGCAGTAGTTCTAGGCTTTTTTGGAGTTGTTGTAGCAGTGATAGGCTTTCTTGATCAGTTAGAGTACTCTTTTTGCTCTATTTGGAAGCTAGAAATTGACAGAGGTTTTATTCACTTTGCGTTGCACAAATTCAAACAACTTAGTTATGTTTTATATGTCTCTTTAGTTTTTGTTTTGGGATTGTGGTTTAATGAGCTCTCACGTGAGTACTACGCTATCAACTTAAGTGTCATATTTGGACTTTTATTTATAATAATTTTTGCAGCCTACAAGTATTTTATAATCACCAAAACCAAGAACTTGTCTGTATTTATTGGCTCAAGTCTAACTTTAGTTCTATTATTTATTTCACAATTTATTTTGAGCTGGTATATAGATAATTTTGCTAGGGTATCTGCTTATGGAGCGGCAGGCTCTTTGGTAGTTATTTTACTGTGGGTTTTTTATATGAGTCAAGTGCTTCTATTTGGCTCAAAAGTAATTTATTTGCACCAACATCATAAGTCGGAAATAATTCCGAATTCAAACATAAACTTAGTACTAAAAGCAGCAAAAAATGAATCACAGCAATTTAAGCTTAGTGTTCAGTCGCTAATTTTCACTGCTCTGCTAGTAGTCCTCTTATTAGGTAAGTTTAGAGATAGAAGCTAGGCTTTGGTAAGTTAATATTAAAGAGCAAGAACATCTAAATTGATTCCTAAATCATCTAGTACTTCATAATCAAGACTTAGATAGTTCATCGTTCCTTCTTGTCTTAGTTGAACGGCTTTAGCCTCCAAAAGTTTTTTACAGTGATGAGACACTGCAGGTTGAGACAACTGGAAATGCTCAGTAATTTGGCTGCAGTTCATTTCTCCTTGCTTTTTATGCAGATGTAGTATAATTTCCAGCCTAGTTTTATCCGCAAGTGCCTTATAGGCAGTTAGTGCTTTATTAAGTTTATGCTGATCTGTTTTTAATATATTATCAGAGGTCATTTATGCTTGTAGTAGAGCAGTAATATCTTGCTCAGCTTTTTCTATTCTTCTTGAGATACTTTCTTTGTTTCTAGAAGAGTAAGGCAGTATTGTTATATCTTGTATTCCCACAAAATTTAGAATACCTGTTAGATAAGGTTTGTGATAATTCATTCCAAATTTAGTCAGGCTTTCGTAATCAGTTCCACTAGAAGCAATAATATATACTTTTTTATCGGGTGACACTAATCCTTTAGGACCTTCTTGAGTATACTGGAAGGTCTTACCAGCTACTACAACCTGATCTATATAAGCTTTTAAACTGGCAGGGATTGATAAGTTATACACAGGCGCTCCCATAACTACTATATCAGCTTTAAGTAGGTCAGCTACCAAATCTTGACTCAAGCTCATATCTTCTTTTGCGATCCAAGCATCATCGATGAAAGGTACAGGGTTGCTAGCCAGATCAAGGTGTTTTACCTCGGCATTTGCGTGTTTTTGCTCTAGCTTGTCGACCAAAATTTGAGAAACAGCTCGAGAGATACTTAACTTTGTATTTGCACTAGAATCAATGTGTAATATAAACATACTTAAATATAAAA
>JBCDGH010000045.1:0-6189 GCA_038751365.1 Patescibacteria group bacterium
CCTCTCAATGATTAATTGTTTTACTGGTTCAGGAACTTTAATACCTCGCATATATACACTGCATTAACTTAGACTGCTATATTAATTCTCATAATTATTATTAAAAGAGAATTATATGTCTAAATTAACAGAAGTGGGTCATTACGCTATTAAAATATATTCGTTGAGCTTTGAACCTTTAGAGTTTGTAAAATTTCTAGTGTATGACATTCCTAAAGATTTAGCTAAAGAGTTGCTTGCAACATTGTTCACATCTGCACTATAAACTAGCTTTTGCATACTTGTATTGTTGAATAGCCAGTTTATAAAAAGTGACATACCCTTTTTAGCATATCCTTTATTTTGTGCCTCTGGTTTAATCCATAGTCCAAACACCGGATCTGTTTTAATATTTCTAATTGAGAGCATACCAGTAAAACTACTCATTTTGTTTAAGAGAACAAGTTCAATTTTGTCTCCATTTTCCATTAGGTTCAAATTGTCTTCAATCCAACTATTGACTTCAGTTATTGAATTGAAAGGTATAAAGAAATCTCGAACATTTCCATAGTTGTTTTCTAAGACATCTTGGCTATATTTCTTATTTAGAGAAACTAATTTCACATCATCAGACCGTATCGCAATATTTGTAAATTTTGTTGAGGGCATAATTGAAAGTTTGTGTAAGTTAACTGGAAGGGGTATAAAATAACTTATTTTTGTCCAAGCAAAGTATCGCTATGTGAATAATTTACCAACATAGCCTTCAGACCTGATAAAGGTAAAGTCAGGTAAAATCAAAAGGTATTCTACCTTTATTTGTTTGGCTATTATATCCAGACTAGTAGGCGGGCAAACGAATAGAATAGTGCTTCCAACATCTGCTTGAGTGGTAGATTCAGCTTGAGTAAATACTGCTAGATAGTTGTTTGGACTTTTGCCTGAATTAGGGTTTATAAGATGGTGCTGATCTTCATTAAATTTACGTCGATTAGCTGACGAGCAGCCTATGGCTTGATTCTGGATGTCTATATAGCCAATCATCTGATTGTTCAGAGCTGGGTGTTCTAGGTAGAACCTACCCATAGTACTATAGATATCTCCTCCAGCGTTAATGCTAAATTTATTTAAACCAAGAGATCTAAAATAATTACACAGCTTATCTACTAACCAACCCTTACCAATACCCCCGAAATCAATTTGAACGTCTTTAGAGATAATTATTTTATCTGTATTTATATATAAAAATGATTGGTCAATAATTTCTTGTGATATGTTGCATTGGTTTTTTGTAGCAGGTTGGAATAGAGTTTCTGAGCTTCTGGTTTTAGATGTTACTTTTTGTTTTAATTTTTTGTCATATCCTATATTCTCTAATTTAGAGCCAAGTGAGATGTCAAAATAACCATTGGAAATGTGTTTTAGTTTTTGGGAATGAATAATCAAGTCTAAAAACTCTTGGTCAAATTCAGTTATCACCTTTTTGGTGTTGAGAGTACCAGTAAAGTTATTGTCTATGAATCTGGAATAATTATTATGAAAATTACTTATCCTTAGCTTAATATTTTTAGCTATTTCAGTAAGTGCATCTTGTGAAAGTAGGTCATTAATAGTTACTAGCCATTTTGTTCCAAGTCCAGTATACCCAAACGAAGGCACTACTTCTTTGCTTCCTTCTGGATACTTTGAACTACTTCGTTGAAACCATCGCCAGTAAGTGAAGAACCATTAATTTTTCCGACAGTAGCTTCGTCTAGCTTTTTACCGACTACACGTCCTGAAATACCTTCCTGAAATTTTTCTTGATACCCTATAGAAACTCTATTTGTAGCCAGATTGGTTATACTAACTTGGCTAATTATGTCTTCATTTAGACTAAGCTCGACCTCGATGGACTCACTACCTGCAGGCGAAGTATAGGTTCCGGTGGAAGTATAAACTCCGTTTTCATATATTTGGTCAGTTTCATTATCAATCTTTTCTTGATTAGTTTCTGAGTTATCAGATAGTGGTTCTACTCGAACTTCAGAGTTAGTATCAGGTTCGTTAACACTTGTTTCTTCAGGTTGTAATTGATCACCAAAAAATATTAGTATAATAGCAACGAAGATAACAATACCAGATATACTTGATATAGCGAGAGCTGTAGATTTATTCATAGAAAATTTTAAACAAGTTTATATTATAAATTAGAACATAGATTGTCAATGTAAATAATGCCAATAGTTATGATTTTAGCCTATGCTAGTTTTATCCAATTATTGGATCCCTCGTTAGATGCCAACCCTTCTAGCTCAAGGAAGGTTAGCTCACTTATCAAACTCCGAATAGGTATGCTAAGATTCTCAGATAATGTATCTACATCAACGGGGTTAAAGCTCAAAGCTTGGTAGATTTCTTGGCTTATTTTATTTGGTAAGACTGCTTCTCTTGGTGGATTATAGTTTCCGGTTTTAAATGTACTCAACCCTAGTAGTTGTGAAATGTCTTCTGCGTCTGTGATTATATTTGCGCCATCTTTTAGAAGTTGAATGTTACCAGCAAAGTAGGGATCAAAAATTGATGCTGGTGAAGTAGCTACAGTTTTTCCTAAGTCACGTGCGTGAGAAGCTGTAATTAAGGTACCAGAACGTTGTCCAGCTTGTACTACCCAGGTTATTTCGCTTAAAGCTGCTAAGATTCTATTTCTTTGAGGGAAGTGGTATGTCTTCGCTTTTGTACCTAGATAATGCTCTGAGATAACCAAACCACCTTCTTCTATTATTTGATTTTTTAATCTTAAATTCTGAGAAGGATAAAAGCAGTTACTGTCTAAACCGGATCCAATCACAGCAACAGTCTTACTATGATTTTCAGTTGAGGTATGGTGTACCAGTGTGTCTACGCCCGCAGCTAAGCCTGAAATAGTTGTGACTTCGTTATCGCAGAGACTTTTTAGCATACTCTTAAGTAGCGATTTTGAATATGTTTGAATATTTCTTGAACCAACTATGGTTAACAACTTTTTGGTATTTAGTGCTTGTAGTGACCCTTGATAATATAGTACAATAGGAATTCTATTTTCTAGGCAGAGAAGAGATGGCGGGTAGTTTTTATCTTTAAAGGTGAGTAAGCTGACTTTGTTATTATGAAGCTGCTCTTTCATCACTTTAATCTCATTGTTTAGGCTTAGGCAGCTAACCTTGTCTAACCACTTTTCAGATTTTTTTATAATCCCAAAATCGTCTTTTAAAGCTTCTTCTAGTGATTTGTATGACTCAAGAATTCTAAAGTATCTTGGTAATGTAAGATTGGTCTTGCGACAGAGCCATGCTAGCAAAAAATTTTCGTTCATAGAAGTTATTACATATCTAGATACTTACTAACCAACAAACCACATTAGATTAATGTAGGTCATATATGCTAAACCAAATCCAGCAGCTAGGCATAGGGTTCCTTTGAAAAGTAGGCTAAAACGTGGTCTGCTTTCTTTGGTTGGAATATCTTTAGTCTGGTTTTGATAGTATACGCTCTTAATTCCATGAAGTGGATAGCGATTTTTTTTGTTTTTATTATAGCTAATCTCGTTCTTGTCGGCTTGAGCACTCTCACTTGTCAAATCTCTATTACTTTTAGAAAAATTTTCATATGCTAAGGTAAAGAATATAGGGCAATAAAAAAGTGGCAGTAAAACTTTTCCTAAAAAATCTACAAAATACATATATTATCAATTTTACCTCAACTAAACTAAGCTATAAGTGAAAGTGTAGGAGAATTTTAAGTTATACACAACACATGTTACCATTATACCCAAGCTAAAAACATTGCTAAAGACATTAAGAGTTAGTCTTCTTCAAGTCAAGTCAATTGCTTAAAAGGTTAAATTCATCTTAGTTTTAGGCTGTATGGCTGTATCGAACTTAGCTTATCAACAGGCGTTATTACTAGCTAGTATTACTCAACTTGATATACAAAAAATCATTATTGGGGATTATCAGCTAAGCAGTTCTCAAAAAACCGAGTACCATAAAAAACTTGATTTATTGAATAACAATTATCCCCTAGATTATCTTATCGGTTACGTTGATTTTTTGGGAAAAAGGATTATTGTGAACGAGAATGTGTTGATTCCTAGAGCCGAGACAGAGCAACTAGTAATGATACTCAAAGAACGTTATAGTAAATCTATTTTACACAAGCTTGATTTGATTGATTTGGGTTGTGGAAGTGGTGTAATAGGTATTTCCGTCGCTGAGTACTTCTCGAAAGTGTTATTATGTGATACTTCGGTAGAAGCTCTGGCTGTTTGTAAAAGCAATATAGATCGTAATTCTATAGTAGACAGTATCTGTTATCAATCAAATGTGCTAGAGTTTTTGTGGTCTAGTAGTACCTCACTTGATATAAAAAATACTGTTATAGTAGCTAATTTACCCTATTTACCTGTTTCCGATAAAGTGCTGGCTTCAGAAAACAAGGTAGAATTTGAACCAGATGAAGCTTTGTATTCAGGTGATGATGGTCTCGATGTATTCAAGTGTTTAGTAAAACAACTAGGTAAACTAAAGACAATTAATATCCTACCAGTCGAACTAATATTAGAACTGGATCCGCGAAATATTAACATAGCAAAAGAAATGTTAAATAGTTTGTATTTTCATGTGGATTTGTATAAAGATTTTAACTCTTTTCCTAGATTTTTAATAGCTTCAGAACCAAATATTGAGTCAGCCATTAAATAGTAAGTATTTTTGATTGGCACAATTTGACAAACTATGATAGAATTATTTCAACATGTGTTTAACTATTGTTGATCCAAGCACATATTTTATTAAACTTCCACTACTTTTTTTATGACTTCAGATGTTCAAGGCACGCTCATCAAATATATACATCTAATGGTCGACCCCATTGACCCGAATATTAACATAGCAATTCAGCGTGAAGGAGATCAGTGGAGGGCTAATCTAGTTACCGAGGCAGAAGCGGAGTTTACAGTCGCTGATGGAGAGTTGGTTAGATCAATTCAGCATGTTGCTCGCGTTCTAGTACATAGGAAGTACCCAGAAGATCGTAGTCACTTTATCCTCGACGTAAATAACTATAGGAAGTTAAGAGAGCATTCAATTAGCAATACTATACCAATCTTGGCTAAGAATGATGTGTTGGCTGATGGCAATACCATTATCCTAGTTGGTTTATCCGGTTATGAAAGGCTTCAAGTACATCGAACTTTATCGGAAATTAAAGGCTTGAATACGAATAGTGTAGGACCTAGTAATAATAGGAAGCTTCTAATCATGCCAACCTCAGAAACTGGTTCCTCAAGTATGGATAAAGCTAAGATTTACACCGTGGATCAGATAAAGAAAATTCAGGTTAAGTAATTAACTAAAGTTAAAGTTGTATAGTTCAGCTATCGCTTTGGATATCCTTGATTCTTCCTCATTAGATTCGCAGTTAGCTAAAAGTTGTTTAATAGATTCAGTTCTATTTTCTAGCTCCGTTTCAAATTGACTTTTGCTATCCAACGCATCCTTGAGAGCTGCTTCGGTAGAAGCGTAAGCTTTTACTGCATCAGAATTTACTCCTTTAGCAATTGCAGTAACTGCCGACAGCTCAGATTTTGCTTTTTGTAATTTTTCAATGTTTTCTTCAAGTATTATTCTTTGTGCTTCAATTTGCTCAGTCTTAGGGTATTGCTCAAGAGCTCTTAGGAGAAGAATCATTGGAGTGTCTTGCTGAATGTTAACGAACATCGAGGCTATGGTTTTTTCTGTAGTAGCATTTGGGTCAAGAAGATCTCTTACTTGAGGTACACTATCAGAGTCAAAAATAACCTCTTCTTCATCTACAACTATTTTGTCTCCATCTACCCCTATCGACTCAGCCCAGCTGAGATTATTCTTTAATCTATTTAGAGGGTTTGGTATACTCTTCGAAGTATTTACATCAATTATCGAACTGCTTGCTGATCCAGATGTCTTAGATGAATTCTTTGAGTGATTAAAAAAGCTCATATCTTAATAGTCACGTTACTATGATCTAAGTTCTTATAACACATAAGACAAATTTAAGCAAGTATATGCTAGAACCTGCCCCTAAATTAAAATACCTTGATAATAAAGAAAACCACCGATTAGGTGGTGATCTATGAATAATGTAAACTATTCTTGTGATTTAACACAGGAACAATTCAATAAATATGTGGTAAAGTATTTACCTAAAGTC
>JBCDGH010000046.1:0-6053 GCA_038751365.1 Patescibacteria group bacterium
ATGATATTGTCAAAGTAAATAAACAACATAGTGATATGGAAAATTAAACTAGCGATATTTTAGCTACTTCTGTACAACATCAATAGTCTAAAAACCGAACTCTACTTCTTGACAAACCTAGTTTTTCGCCGCAGCTATATAGTTATGCTGAATTGCACCTATATTGTTATCGGAGCAGGGCAAACAGGTTTAAAAATTGCATACGAACTAGCTAATTTAGACCAAAAAGTCATTCTTGTTGAGCAGGCTGAATTTGGTGGTACCTATTTACTGTCTAGAGATGTGCCTAAATACTTTCTAACTGAAATTGCTAAAGAATTCTCTAGCTCTTTAAGATTATTTAAAGAAAACCAAGAAACGTTTAGCACCTTAATCAGCTATAGACGAACTGTAGGTAAGATAATAAATTCAAAAATAGTTGAATATAGAGAAGGTTTACTTTCTAAGATTATAAATCACCCAAACATTAAAGTTTTGAAAGGTGTGGCAGAATTTACTTCTAAATCACTAGTTGAAATAAATTCAAATTCGGAGAGGCATTTAGTAACATTTAACCAGGCAATTATCGCTACCGGTAAAAATACTTTAACTACCCCCAATATTAAAGGGATTGAGCATATTGATTTTCTGCACCAGCATAATGTATACCTGTTTGAAGAAGTACCTTCACATCTAGGTATTATTGGCTTGAGTATTGAAAACTTAGAAATAGCTAATATTTATGCAAACTTAGGAGTAAAGGTTAGCATATTTGAAGAAAAGGACTCAGCATCAGCCTTAAGAAATTTGGATAGAAGTGCATTCAATTACGCCATAAAGCAACTACTAGCTAAACAAGTTGAGTTCTATTTTCAAACTAAAATATCTAGCATAAGCAAGAAAAATGATTCTATCTTGATACAATCAACTGTCAAAAAATTCTTCGAGGTATCTCATGTCTATACCTTTGTCAAAGAAACTTTCACAGATGATGAACTAAGCTTAAAGACTGTGGGCTTGAACTGGACTTCTAAAGGTGTTTTGACTAGCCCATCTGGTCTTACCCAACAAAGAAATATCTGGGCTCTAGGTGAGGCTAATAACCGTATAACCTTTAATAATAAATACTCGCAGATATACGACTTAGTGGAAAAAGTAAGGCAAACGATGAATAATGATTCTAAATTCCTTTTAAATACTACTCTAATTCCACTACAACTATCAGGAAATGGTGTAGATCCAATAAAAGCAAAGATAAACAAAATTGCCTTAGATAGACCTGCAGTAACAATCGGAATGACTGAGCACGCAGCTATAACAAAATATGGACGTGATACTGAAATTGAAGTTATTGATTCGGGTATAATTGAGGGGTTTGCTAAAATGGTATTAAAATCGGGTAGTAGACAGCTAGTCGGAGTGTCATTAACAGGTAGTTTTTGTACTATTTTAGAGGCTTACACCATTAATAGCTTTCAAAACCAAGAATCTTATCTAAGCTATCGTAATTTTATTAAAACTCTTCTGGGAGTTTAGGTATGAGAATTATTGATATTACCACTGCTTCTAATATACTTTTAAAATCGGGGATTATTGCTTTTCCTACAGAGACTGTCTATGGTTTAGGAGCCATGGCTAATAATCAAATAGCTATATCTAAGGTATTCAAAGCTAAAAACCGGCCTAAAGACAATCCTCTTATTTGTCATTTCAATTCAGTCGAGCAAATAAAGTCTTTTGGCATAGCTTTAAACCGTGTAGAACAAATTCTGTTTGACCAGCTATCGCCTGGACCACTATGTCTACTTTTAGATTTACCAAATAATTCTCCTTTAAGTGTAGCTACAGGAAACCGGTCTAAAATAGCTTGCAGAATTCCTAATCATACGGCAGCACTCGATCTAATAACTAAAGTTAAGTATCCCATAGCTGCTCCTAGTGCTAACACTTCAACCAGACCTAGCTGTACGACTGCAAATATGGTTTTGGCTGATTTAGGAAATAAAATTGATGGCGTTATAGATGGTGAGATACCAAAAATTGGAATTGAATCGACAATAATCGAAGTAGGTAATGTATCTATAAAAATTTTAAGACCTGGTTCAATAGGTAAAAGCGAAATACTAAATATCCTGAGTAAATACAGCATTCAAATAAAAATCCAAGGAGAGAATACTACTCCAAATAAGCAAACTGTGGTTCCAGGATCCAAATATCCTCACTACTCACCAAAGACTACGATTATCCAAACTACTTCTATAAAAAAGATAATAATGTCACCGGGTATAGCTGTTATTGCTAGTAAGGAAAAACTTAGTGAATATGAAGCGCAATTAAAACCAAATAAAGACATATATTTTTATAGCTTAGGTAGTAAAAAAGAGCTTACAAAGGTTTCGCAATTTCTATACAAAAACCTAAGCGAACTAGACAGTATTGGCTTTCATAAAGCTTATTTACTGATCGAGAATTGGGGAGAAACTAGTCTAGGTTTAGCTATTGCTAATAGGCTATCCAAAGTAGGAAAAAATAACTAAAAATGTTATAAAGCTATCTTTAAAACTATAGATATAAATAATCCCACTGTAATTCCACATATAAGCATAGCAATATGCCATTTTAGAGGTATGTTTGCGAATATCACAGACTCTTCTCTAATCCATGTAGATAATTTATGCGTACTCATGTTTTTGTTTTTAATTTTTAATTAACCGATTATACTTAAAAATAAGTTTTTCAGGCTTTGTTTTTGATTGAAGGTCAATTCAGGTGAAGTTAGGTAAAAAGCTAACTCAAATTCTTTTAACATTTCTTCTAAATGTTTGTGTATTTGTAAATTGTTTTTGTCAGACATAAAATAACAAATGAAACTACTAACTAGGTTTTTGTTTGACTTAGGAGTGCCTTAAGCACATTCGCTATATTAAAACACTTTTTTAATTATGTAAAATAAAATTCAGGAAATAGATACTAGCAGGTATAAATTCTTTTTACTTTATACCACTTCCCACGTTAACTTGAATAAACTTTCGCCTAAACTATGCTTGTAAATAAGTTACTTACTAAGAGTATTAGAGTGAAAGTTATAAGTATAAACTGATATAAGGCAAAAACTAGGTCGATGATCTTAAACATTTTACCAAGTTATTATTTAGTGTATGACAATCTTCTTGATAGAAAAACAGTTATACAGTGTAGAACTTACAAAACAGTAAATAATACTTCTAAGCTAGAATTATAACAAATTGTGCCCAAATACAAGTAACTAAAAAGTCAAAATACTTCTACCTATACTAAATAACATTTTAATTCACTAATAAGTTAAACTTACTTAGTTAATTAGTGTAAAATAGATCCTAATATAGGATTTTTTATTAATTTAATAATATTTTGCAAGTATAAAACTCGATCAATCTTAGGACTGGGTTACCTACGTAATACAGTCTGATACTCCTTAGAAAGGAGGTGATCCATCCACAGCTTCCGCTACGGATGCCTTGTTACGACTTAAATCCAGTTACTAGTTTAGCCTTCAACCCAGAAACCTGAGTTTTGGGGCTCCCCTAATTTCCAGACCTTGACGGGCAGTGTGTACAAAACCCGAGAACGTATTCACCGCGATGAGGCTGATCCGCGATTACTAGCAATTCCAGCTTCATGAAGTCGAGTTGCAGACTTCAATCCGTACTGAGGGGGGATTTGGGGGATTTGCTCCAACTTACGTTTTCGCTGTCCTGCTGTTCCCTACCCATTGTATCATGTGTGCCGCCCTAGACATAAGGGACACGCTGATCTGACGTCATCCTAGCCTTCCTCCCGATTAAACTCAGGCAGTCTCCTTAGACATTAAATAACTAAGGATTAGGGTTGCGCTCGTTTTCGGACTTAACCGAACATCTCACGACACGAGCTGACGACGACCGTGCATCACCTGTGAAATTCTCCCTTGCGGGACAAGGACTTTCATCCTCTGAACATAACATGTCAAGCCTAGGTGAGGTTCCTCGCTTACTATCGAATTAAGCCACATGATCCACTGCTTGTGCGGGTTCCCGTCAATTCCTTTGTGTTTTAGCCTTGCGGCCGTACTATACAGGCGGAGTGCTTATGGCGTTAGCTTTTGCCACTGAATCAGATTGATTTGACCCAATAGCAAGCACTCATCGTTTAGGGCGTGGAATACTGGGGTATCTAATCCCATTCTCTCCCCACGCTTTCGTCCTAGCAGTGTCAAGAAGTACCCAGTAGCCTGCCTTCGCTTTTGGTGTTCCCCTACATATCAACGGATTTCACCCCTACTTGTAGAGTTCCAGCTACCTCTTTACTCTTCAAGTATAGTAGTTTCCAAAGCAAACACGCAGTTGAGCTGCGGTCTTTCACTCTAGACACACTATACCACCGATCGGAACGCTTTACGCCCAATGAAACCGGATAACGCTTGATGTCTCTGTATTACCGCTGCTGCTGGCACAGAGTTAGCAACATCTTTCTAGTAGCTTCTTCATTTTTTTAGATAACTACCACAGAAGTTTACAACCCGAAAGCCTTCATCCTTCACGCGGCATGGCTCGGTCAGGGTTTCCCCCATTGCCGAAAATTCCCCACTGCTGCCACCCGTAGGTGTCTGGACCGTGTCTCAGTTCCAGTGTGGCTGATCGTCCTCTCAGACCAGCTACCCGTCTATGCCTTGGTAAGCTTTTACCCTACCAACTAGCTGATGGGACGCAGGCCTCACTCTAAGCGATTTGCACCTTTAATCTTACGATCACATTTGGAATTACCTAATCTTTCGACTAGCTATGCCAAACTTAGAGAAAGTTCCTACGCGTTACTCACCCGTTCGCCGCTGATCATTTACTGTATTGCTACAATAAACTCACCGCTCGACTTGCATGTGTAAAGCCTGCCGCCAGCGTTCATCCTGAGCCAGGATCAAACTCTCAAGAAAAAAGAAAGTATCCTGACTTTTAGTTACTTGTATATACGCACAATTTGTTTATAATCTGTAAATCAGTCTGGGATTTAGATTAATCTTAGACTAATCATCAACATACAGAAAAACTCGACAGTTGTCAAGCTATTTTACATAAGCGTTTTTTGATACTAGCCAATGATAAGCTAGCATAAGTCAATAATTTACTTAAGACTATTGTGTGACCACAAAACTCAAACGAATTTAGGAATGTTGCGGTTTTTCAATAATTTTACTATACTTCACTAAATTGTCATATATGCGTGGGGTCAAGCCAGATACAAAGTACATCTTATTATGAATAAAGAAAATTTTAAAGCTCCGAGAAATAAAAATGATCTTACGGGTCTTCTAGCAAATCTAATCCAAAATAAAAAGGTAGCTGTATTTATAGATGGTGCCAATTTGTACTTTGCTGCTAATGTAGCTAATTTACACATCGATTATAAACAAATTTATAGCTGGTTTTCCTCTAAATGCAAACTAAGTAACTTGAATTACTATACTGCCTTCGACCCTGACGACGAAAAACAAACACTCTTTTTAGATGAAATGGATAAAACAGGATACAGAATAATTAAAAAACCTATTAAGGTATATGAAAACTTTACCAAAGGAAACATGGACATAGAGTTAGCAGTAGACGCTTTAATGCAAAAAGACGATTACGAGATATTGATACTGATAAGTGGTGACGGTGATTTTCGATACCTTGTAAACGCACTAGAAGAGCAGGATAAAACGAGTATAGTTCTAGGAATTGGTGGTTTTACTTCTTTTGAACTACACCAAGAGGCAGATAACTATTTTTTTTTGAACAGGATAAGCAGAGTATGGCAAAGTCAAAGGAAAAATAAGCTGTTTGCGGAAACTAAAATGAACGCGGACGATAAAGTACCTCAAAATTTAGAAAGTTCTAACTCCAACAAAAAAACTAAATCAACGGTAAAAAAAGACGATAAGGTAAAACCGCCGGTGAAGCTAAGAGTTAAATCCAATAACAACGCCCCAAAAATTTTTTTGAGCTAGGCTTACTAATAAAATAATCATTTAAATCTATTTTTTTATTAATATAGTCATCTGCAGGAGAAGGAAAACCTGC
>JBCDGH010000047.1:0-5837 GCA_038751365.1 Patescibacteria group bacterium
GAGGAAGAACATGAATACCTAAACTCAGAACAAAAGAAAGCCTTCTCATTACTTAAACCAAACAACACAAACCTTGATATACACGAGGTAAGCAGAGAAGTTAATAGTCCAAGTAATAATTATGAGGGGTTGTTGGAAGGGGTAAGTAATAATTTATAAAATTTAAACTAACAATATGCCACCGATAAGTGAAACTCTATCAATAATATCACTTCTTTGTAAGATTATTGAAGAATATAGAAAGGGGTTAAAGGTAAAATTAGTTACAGATCCTCTTAATAACGAGAGTGGGTATATATCCCGTGAAGGTAAAATTTATAAAAAGTCTGATAATAGTATCAGTGGGTATGGCTCTAATATAGATCGATCACAAAATTATCCAGTGATACAATTTATACTAGAGAACATATCAGATAAAACCATAGCCATTCCCTTCCTATATCTTCATGTAACAGACATTGAGTATATTAAGAAACCTTTCATAGAAATTTTATGTGATGTCAGAGATAATTATACGCAAGATCATCAGAATAAGTTTCATGATTATAAAATTAAGTTATTCAATAAAGGTTTTTTTCCTACTGGAGATATAAAAATAAAGACAAGGCATGACGAATTAGTTAATGATTACCTTGAGTTTAAAACTATTGGCCCTATTAACTTAGATAAAGATGAAAACCTAGAAATTGTCTTACTAGATAAAAGTAGTATAAGGAAATCTAGTCCAAAACGAGCATGTTTTAAAGATGTGTGGTTAGATTTTTATCAGGATGGCACATTAATTGGCTCGCACAATATACAACCGTTTTATTATAATTCAAGGCTAGGATACTATGCTGAAATATTTGGGACTGGAGATATGTCTATCTATCAAAGAGACTATGGCTATTTTACAATTGATTTTGATGAGATAAATAATAATTTGCTCAAACAAAATCGCCATGCAGATTATTACCTAATTTCTTTCGATATAAATTTAAAGCTAGTGGCAGGTGAAGTTGCAAGAGTAAAATTTATGCTTAAACCTACACTACCCGTAAAATTTAAAACAAAATTTCAATTTGGAGATAAGTCTAATCTAGCTGGAAAACTCAAAGAGTACTTCATGAAAATAGAGTTTTCTAATAGTTTTACAGATTTACCGCTTGGATCTAAAGCTATAGAAGGCCGGTTGATAACAGAAGAGCCATACCAAAAAGTAAATTAAGATCTTCAAACCCTCAACACCTCCTCAATCACAGTAGTATATCTAGGAGTTCTCATCTGTGATTTAAGGCCCCAAGCATTAGTTGTTCCTATAGTAGCTACTTTAACTGTATTTTTACCAAATCTTTTATTCAAGTTGTCTATTGTAGACATAATACTTTTTTGTTTTTCAAAGTTAGGTTTAGGTCTATCAAATAAGCTTATCTGAGTTGTATTATTCTGAGTAAGATTCATGACCATTACCCCAGCTTTTTGAAAAGCTAGTTCTTTTTTTAGAGTGAATAAGTTATCAAAGGCTATATTGTTGTAGCTGATGTTGGTTTTACTGTTGGATTGATTGGTGTGTACGGGTTGATTAACGTTGCTTTGATTAATCTTACCCCTCTTACTGTCTCGCTCATTTATTGCTGGGAATGCGAACGTCTGTCCTACATCTACACACCCACCTTCAATAATTCCATACTGGTATTTACCAACAGCCTCTTTATACAACCTCTCAATTAAAGTTATAGCATAGTGTACTAATTCAGGAGTATAATTAGTTTGTATAGGTAATTGTAAACTCTTAGAACCATAGTATCTATTATCTTTAAATCTATTAGCTTGTAAGAATACATAGATTATTCCAGCCTTACTATTTTGTTTTCTAAGCTTTTCTCCTATTCTAGTAGCATAACTAGCTACAGCTTGTTTTAGTTCTTCTAGTTCAGTTACTGGCTTACCAAATGATTTTGAGGAGACAATACTTTTTTTTGGATCAGGTACTTGTTCTAGAGGTATACAACTTATTCCTCTAAGTTCTTTTACAGTTTTCAGTCCTTGAATAGTAAATTGTTTTTTAATCCAACTATCAGGTTTTAGAGTAAAGTCATAGGCAGTATGAATATTATGTCTTTGAAGCTTTTTACTATATTGCCTACCAATGCCCCAGATATCCTCTACACCTACTTTTTGGAGGAACAGATTTAGGTATTGATTATTGTATAGATTAAGTACTCCTTGGTATTTATTACTACCTTTTCTCTGATCCTTTTTAGCTAGTTCATTAGCTACTTTAGTTAAAGTCTTAGTACTAGCTATACCAATACTTACTGGTATACCAGTTTCTCTATAGACTACCTCTTTAATTTCTCTACCAAAAGCTAGTAGTTGATCAGAGTGAACATGAGATAAATCTAAAAATGCTTCATCTATAGAGTATAATTCTAAATTAGAAGCAAACTGATTAAGAGTGCTCATAACTCTCTCACTCATATCACCATACAAAGCATAGTTAGATGATAGAATAACACAACCTAATTCTTTTAACTGATCTTTGACTTTAAATAATGGTACTCCCATAGGTATACCAGCATTCTTCACTTCATTGCTCCTGGCTACTACACAACCATCATTATTTGATAATACCACTACTGGTCTATTTCTAAGTTTAGGATCAAACACCCTCTCACAAGATACATAGAAGTTATTACAATCTATTAGGGCTAGGGGTAATGGTGTGAGATTGGTCATGTAAGTACGTTGCTTGATTGGGGGTGGTAAAACTCAGAATAATAAAAACCAGGTATACTAAGTGAGTATACCTGGTGTTATTCACGAGTTAGGTTATTAGTCTTAATCTTCGATTAAACAATCTCTCTAAGTACTGTATCAGAGAAACTATCTATAGTATTAGACATTTCAGCAGCTTCTAAATGAGTCATACTTCCTGGGACTCTGGATACATAGTCTTGGACTTCATAGGTTGAGCCCAATGAGACTAAGCTATAGCTAGTATAGACTGGCTCTGTTAGGTCTTGGATTGAGTTTGACGAAACCTGCTTTATATTTACAGAATAATCAGTTATTTGATCTCCATTGATGTCTCCTAGATTCTTCATATGGTAATCTAGTTGTGAAAGATTGCTTTGCGTTTGTAGACCTCCAGTTGTGATGTAGTCATACGATCTAATTGTTCCAACATAAGATATACCTATGTTATCGTAAGACAAAGTTTTACTGTCTTCTTTTACGCTAACGTAGCTAATATCGCCTAGAGTTTGTTCTACATAAGAACTCTCAAACGCTTTTTCTGCTCTCAAACTATTATTAAAATAGTAGTCAGATGACTCGTTGATTCGCCTTGTTGTTGTAGTTCCAAATTCATTGGCTTTGGTATTAGTTACAATTGAGCCACTACCTACATACCCGTGCTTAGGTAAATCTAAGCTAGAGAAGTTATAGTTTATTTTTTCTAACGGCTCTGCCTGGTAAACTCCATCAAAGATAGACCCTTCAATTTTATTGAAATAATCCTCGTAAATAAAAGTCTTTTTTGATCCTTTATATTCTTGACCTTCAAATAAATTGATCTCGTCCACAGAGTCTGAGACTACTAAGTTAATGTCATCTCCAGTTCCCATGAGTTTGTTTCTCCTTTGTGTGAATAATGTTAAACATTTTACCTATCAAAGATAGAAGCATCTATAAATACTTATGTCAAACTAGTATTTACGACATGTAATACATATAATTTATTTTGGTATGGATGTTGGGCATATTCCCATATTTTACCGAAAAGTCAATTAGTGATCTCGTTGTAAAATTCCCATAAGCATTTCAGACAACAAAAACCACCCTCGTATTATTGAAGGGTGGGTACTCGTCCATTCTTATTACAAGGCTTTAATGTAAGTATAACTTGCTATTGCAGATCATATTTAAGCCTATCATTATTTCTCTTTCTTAATATCTTCAGCATTTCCTTCTAGTATGTTAATATATATCTCAAACGGGTAGTCGTTTATCATTAAATCGACATGCGTTTCGCGCCGTAAACGAATGAGATGGTTAATGACGATATCATTTTCTTGATTGTTTTTAATCTGAACAATATCTAAGTTACTAGGCTTATCGATTATTACACCTTCAAAGCTGAAGTTTGTATTTCTAGCTTTCGCACCAAGTGTAATTACTAAATTGTTATCAGTCTCAGAAATGATTTTTATCAACTTACTGTCCTCAATGAACTCAACCTAATATATAGCATATATTTTGACTGATGTCTATTGAATATAACCGTTCACTATATGGGCAAAGCTCAACAATTTACCAAAATCTGACATAGGATTTGCAGAATTAAAAAATACCCAGCGTTTTAGCTAGGTATATTATGTGTGTTAAACTACTATCATCTAGAGCAGATAAAGCTTAATAGTTGAATTAATAGTTCTATATTAATACTCAATACAATTACAACCGTCACCTCCTCTAATATAGACTAATCTATATCTGCCTTGAGGCATATAGTGCTTATCAGTTTCATCTAACCAGTAAATTTCCTTCCACTTTACAATTCCAGTCCTTTTTTTGTCCATAATATTAAAGATTAAATCCTTTTGTGCTTGGTTAACTCTAAAGATAACTCTTTCTTCAATCCTAATTTTTCTACCTCTTCTATTCCTATAATAACCTAATATGACGTTGTCATAAAAAATAATAAGTTCAATTCTTCTAGGTCTTCTTCTACTACCTCTATAGGTTGGTATTCTCCAACATACATCTCCTCTATAATTATCTTCTAATTCAGGAATATCCCTGATATCATAAATTCCTCTGGGATTCCTTTGAGAGTGTACAGGACTTGAATTCAACAATAAAACTGAAAGAACTAAGCTTAAGCTAAAACCTAATCTAGTAATCATGATGTAAAAAACCTAGTGCAGTAACTTGAGTAGCTATATTAATAGCATAATTTTCAGTTTAGGGCAAAGTCTGGCAATTCGGTTCCAACTATTTAAGTAGGATAAAACAACCACTTAGTTTTGAAGCATGATATCAAACGTTCTTTGCTTTTATTGCTCTTTATACGCCCCACGCCCAATATGGTAGTATGACCATGTTGGTCAGGTAGTATCGGTTGTATTGTTTGTCGCCAATAAGTAGATCTAAGGCTTTTACATTATTAAGCATTTAATTAACTTCAATTTTAGTTTATGCTATACCAAGTCATTCAGGGAGCATTTACTAAGTTTCATAAGTTCCCTCTGACAGCTATTAACCTAGCTGTCTTTTTTTACTTACCCTAACTTTCTAGTAACTCCTACTACCACTCCCCAGACTTCAAAATCCATTTCACCTGATATCTTAATTGGTCTATAATTCTTATTCTCTGAATATAGGTAAATAGTATTATTAATTGTACGATATCTTTTAACACAGAACTCAGAATCTACTATAGCTAGAACTACACTATTATCTTTAACTGTTTTAGACCTATCTATTATTAAATGGTCATTAGGCATAATACCTACTCCTATCATACTATCTCCTGATACTTGGACAATAAATGTAGAATTAGGCTTACTAATAAAATAATCATTTAAATCTATTTTTTTATTAATATAATCATCAGCAGGTGAAGGAAAACCGGCTTTAACTAAAGAAGAGTATAGGGGTACAAATACTTTCTTAGACTTATTAGTAGTTTTATAGATCTGCATACTAACTAAACAATGTACTTACTTGTATAGACTTATACTTAAATCACACATAACCACATATGTCAAAAGATATAGTTTGACCTATTACAATAGTTATGCTATACTACTGTCAGCTTAGAAATTAACACAATTTCTAGCTAGGTTAAAATA
>JBCDGH010000048.1:0-5720 GCA_038751365.1 Patescibacteria group bacterium
AACGGTTACTTAACCAGAGCAGAAATATTCTTATCAGGTGAGTTTTTGACAATTTATACACTTATTGGAGGTATTTTTGCTCTTTACCAAGGTATCAACGAGATAGGCGGTAAAATAGAAGATCATACAATCATTAATTATTTATCTAAAAAAATTTCGAGAAGTAGTTTTTTTCTATGGCAATCTATTACTAACTTTTATTACCTTATAAGCTCAAATGCTCTGGTGTGGATCGGTATATATCTCAGCTTTGTTACCTTTACTACACAAGAAAACCTACCATTTGGATATTTTTTCTGGGGGTTTATATCCACTAGTATTTTATTTAGTACAATTTGTAGCCTAGCTCAATTACTAAGCATTAGCTTTAACAGAAATATAGCTATTTTTTCAGGCATAGCTACCTTAGTGTTTTCTTGGTTCTTGAACAGTCTAAGCAACCTAAGTTCTTACACAGCCTGGCTAAAACCCTTATCAATATATTACTATCTAAATATAGATAAACTGCAATCAGATTTTGGATTAGATTTATTCAGATTAATCGTACTAATACTTCTAGCCTCTGCAGGGTACTGGGTGGGAGAGCGTAAGCTACTACAAAAGAATATCTACTAATATAACTATGCATAAAAGTTTAACAATAGTTTTATCTGATCAATTATTTGAGAACCATTTTGCCTTTCATGACTCTAGTCATATCCTGATGTTAGAATCTTTAGATCAGTCTACTAAGCTAAACTTTCACAAACTTAGACTGTCCTATGTTTTTACATGCATGAGGCACTTCAGAGACTTACTTCTCGCAAAGAAAAAAGTGGTTCATTACTTCAGTCTCGAACAAAATCTTAGTCTATCTCAAGCAATAATTAATTTACATAAAAAAGAAAGCTATACCCAGATAAAAGTTTACGATCCAAGTAATAAATTCTTTATAACTACTCTGAAACAGATAGCCTCTGAACTAGATTTGGATTATGTAAGTGTCGAAAATCCAATGTTTCTGACACCTAAAAGTATTTTTAAAAACTATCTTAGCAATACTAAAACCAAAAAGAATTTAAGGATGGCAGATTTCTATATTTGGCAGAGAAAAAGACTGAATATTTTATTAGAAGAAAATCAAAAACCTGTTGGTGGTAGCTGGTCGTTTGATAAAGATAATCGTAAAAAACTACCCAAGGATGTGGAATTTAGACAAGACTTAGACTACTTTGAGTCTGAATACTTTAAATCTGTAAGCAGTGCGATCAATTTATATTTTCCAGATAACCCTGGCAAAATTGAAAATATGTGGATACCCTTTACCCACTCACAGGCAAAAAAGCGACTAGAATATTTTTTAGAACACATCTTATTAGATTTTGGTGATTATGAGGATGCTATGACTAACCAGAACGATTTTGTTTTTCATAGTGTTTTATCACCGATGTTAAATATTGGCTTACTTACGCCTGACCAAGTCTTAAGCTCACTAGAAATATATATTAGACAAAACCCTAGTATCACTTCTATCAAAATTAACTCTATTGAGGGCTTTGTTAGGCAAATTATTGGTTGGCGCGAATGGGTAAAAGGTATGTATGACAACATGTACGATCATGACTTTGCCAATCTAAACTTTTTTGAAGCTAGTAAGCCATTACCTGAGTATTTTTACTACCCTAGTCAGCACTTAGACCATGAAGAATTAAAGTACAACTTACCTCTTAGAACTGTCCTTTTGAAAGTAGAGAGGTTGTCTTGGTGTCATCATATTGAGAGATTAATGATTTTAGCCAATTGGATGACTTTAAATGAGTATAATCCTAAAGAGTGTTTTGATTGGTTTTCTAGCCAATTCGTAGATGCTGGTGAGTGGGTAATGGTACCTAATGTTATGGGTATGGGTATGTATAGCGATGGAGGTTTATTTACCTCAAAGCCGTACATTTCTGGCGGTAATTATATCAAGAAAATGAGTAATTTTCCAGATTCTAGCACTTGGGAAAAAATTTGGACAGATAAATTCTGGAAATTTCTATACAAGCATGAAGAATTCTTCCAAAAACAACCGCGATTATCTCTCTTACTTAATAAACGAAAAAATAAAGTATATAGTTAAAAATTAATTAGTAGATACTTCAGGGCTAAGGCATTTGACTTATGCTATTTTTTGTGCTATTTTGATAACTAGCCTTTGCAATAGGCAAAGTGATCCGCATTGCTACCCCTATGGGGTGGTTTTGTGTTTCTAGACTATACAAAGTTTACATGATATTAAAGCCTAGAAATATGCAAATATATAAACTCAATAAGTTAAGTGATACAAATAACAAAATATCTCTACCTCTTTATTCTAGTTCAGTTCCTGCTGGCTTTCCTTCCCCGGCTGAAGATTACATAGATAGTAGCATTGATCTAAATAAACACTTAGTACCCAGACCTAATTCTACCTTTATCGTAAAAGTTCAAGGTGATTCTATGATTGACGCCAAAATAACTTCAGGCGATATCTTAGTAATTGATAAATCACTACAACCAAAAAATGGACAAGTTATCTTAGCTATTATCGATGGGGAATTTACTGTAAAAAGATACACTTTTATAGATGGCAAACCTGTTTTAAAAGCTGAAAATTCTAAATACCCCGCTATAGACATCAACGATAACAGCAACTTCCAGATTTGGGGAGTAGTCACATACGTGATACATCAGTGCGACTCTCAAAGTATTTAATCTTATATATGTTTGCTTTAATAGATTGTAATAATTTTTTTGTCTCCTGCCAAAGAGTCTTTAGACCCGATTTGCAAAATAAACCTGTAGCAGTCTTATCTAATAACGATGGTTGTATTATCTCCAGAAGTAATGAAGTCAAACAATTAGGTATTCCTATGGCTGCACCAGTTTTTAAATACAAAAATCAGATTAGAGAAAGTCAAACCACTATTTTTTCAGCTAATTTTGATATGTATGGAGATTTTAGCCAAAGAGTAATGAGTATTTTAGCCTATTTTGGAGATATTGAAATCTATTCTATAGATGAAGCATTTTTAAACCTTAGACATATTCACTCTAATCAATTGGAAGAGTTTGGACGAGAAATTAAAAATACAGTTTTTCAATACACAGCAATCCCAGTATCTATTGGCATGACCCAGACTAAGACTTTAGCCAAAATTGCCAACGAAACAGCCAAAAAAGATAGTAGATCACATAACGCTTTAGGAGGAGTCTTTGTTTTGGATAATAATGCAAACGATCTAGACAGTTATTTGGAGAAAATAAACACAGAAGATGTCTGGGGTATTGGTTATAAAGGAGCAAAAAAATTAAGTAAGCAAAAGATTTTTACGGCTAAAGACTTTAAATATGCTAATTCATCATGGGTAAAAGCTAATTTAAGTTTACTAGGTTTAAAGACTCAAAAAGAATTAAATGGTACGGATTGTTTGGACCTCCAATCTGTTGCAGAATCAAAAAAAGGTATTGCTTCCACAAGATCTTTTGGTAAGTATGTTAGCCAATTAGAAGAACTAAAAGAAGCTATTGCATACCATGTCAGTCTGGCTAGTAAGAAACTTCGAAAGCAAAAATCGTTAGCTAATTACATACATGTATTTATTATGACTAATAGATTTCACAAAATTAGTTACCAACTAAATAGTAAGGGTATTACGCTCCCTACAGCCACTGACTACACTCCTGATCTTATCAAACTCGCATATGAAGCTCTGGTTTCAATTTATCAACCAAATACTCTCTACAAAAAAGCTGGAGTTTATTTAGCTGGTCTAATACCTATCGGACAAACCCAGATTGATATTTTTTCTGAAGATACTAATTCACTTCAAAAGAAGAAAGCTGTCAGAGCAATGGATGAAATTCAAAAGCAGTTTGGAGACAAAGCACTACAAATTGCAGCCAGAGGTACAAGCCTTTCTTGGTTATCAAAGTCTAGCTACAAATCACCTGACTATACCACTAAGTGGTCGGACTTACCAATAATCCAAATCTAGACAGAATTTTTACTGAGTTCAAATAAATTCAGCATTTTCTTTAATAGCTCCAGATTAGCAAGACAGTCCTCTAAAGCATCATGAGCTTTATATTTGTCTAAAGGTATATTCAAAGTATCTTTAAGCCCACCTGGCTTCGATAAAGAAGTAGATTCAAATATCTTTAACTTATCGTTAGTCTCTGCTTTTAAGTTCAAAATATTTGCTAGGGATTTTGTGTCAATAAAATTACGACTCAGAATATCTTCGAAAAACTGTAAATTAGTATCTTTTCCTAAGTAATTAGTAAATATCTTATCTAAAAAGCTATAGTCCGCAGGTAAGAACTGACCTATGACAACTGGTTTTTCCTTAAAGTTTTCTGATATAAAATCTATAAATTTACTACAGAGCTTCTCATACACCAAACCTTTACTGGCTAAAAAATCAATATCTAAGCCGGAGATCTCCATTGCTTCAGGAACCAATTCTACGTCTTTGGGTGGGAGAACATACTCATTAAATACTGCCTTAGATTCAAGCTCCTCAGATACTACTACAGCCGCTAGTTGAGTCAAACCATGCTTGAAAGCATGTAAACCAGTAAATTCGCAATCCATAACCAAGTATTTACCATCAGCATGTTCCGAAAATACTACTTCCATATACCAAGCTTTATATGCTTACAATTTCTGCCTCAACTCTCTCAATATTTATCTTAGCAAAACCAAACCACACTAAAATTTTCCAGACTAAGAAAGTAAACCAGAAAGAAACAAGCTGTAGTATAGGTTTTACAATAAATGTAAGTAATATAAACAATATTAGAGCTAGGAATGCAGGTACTATGTAAGTACGTGGAACAATCAGGTATCTCGATAAAGTCTCTGTAATATCACTACCCGACTGATTAGAAGAATCAGAATTAAACTTTTCGATCTCGTTAATATAGAATTGCTTAGTTACAGCTTTGAATCTAGTTGGAGTTAACTCGGTATCCAAAGTAAAGGGAAGATTACCATAAGCCTCTTTTCTCCAGGCGTCTAAGTTGGACTGCTTTTCGGCGTCAACCAAAGAAGCACAGTTCTCAACAGCTGTAGTATCGCAGTCCGCCAGAATTTGCTCTTGACGCTCTTCACTTAAAACAATCTCAGAGGATCTATAATTAAGAGTCAAAAATTCACTGAAAACAAAAGTAGTTTTGTTTGCTGGTCTAACCAAATCACTTCTCAACTTACCACTATCGAGATAAAACCTACCCTTCATTAGGTATCTATTTAGGGAAAAATTTTTGTACCTACCAAGTACTAAATTGTCTAAAATAACTGGCTTATCCAAGAAAGCTTCAGATATATAATCAGCACTACCCTGTGATAGAGACTTATTAAATACACCCAAAGATAAGACTAGTATTACTACAGTGATCAAAATTCGAATACTTTCAGTAGTAATATGGGAGATAGAAAATAGCCTACTACTTAATTGCACTTTCTCTAGCTCGCTGTAAGCATAATAAGTAAACATGCTAATAAGTAATACAAGCACTAAAGTAACTCTATCAAAACTCTGACCAACAAAAGCATTAATTATTAATAGTAGAATACCTTGACCAAGTAAACTAAGCCAAACATAACTTCTATCCGCTACTATAAATAATTAATGCTTTTGTTGGTCAGAGTTTTGATAGAGTTACTTTAGTGCTTGTATTACTTATTAGCATGTTTACTTATTATGCTTACAGCG
>JBCDGH010000049.1:0-5593 GCA_038751365.1 Patescibacteria group bacterium
ATTAAAATCTTTGATCAAATTGCAATAAGTCATATCTAATGAGACTATCCAAAATGACTTATTAGATTTATCAATCGATAAAATATTCATAAATATACTTTGAAAATATCTACTTTTAATTTTATAATTCAGATTTTTGACTTACTTAACCTTTGTTGATTCCTAGCCTTTGTCAAAATATACAACAACCTGTCGCATCAGCTTGACAAATTTAATTATAAATAGCAGCTTGGACTAATTTAAATTTTGGTACTTTCTATTATGTCAAATAAATCCACCTCTTATTTCCTAAAACTAATTAGAATTTTAGCTACTATATCTATATTAAGCATAGCAGTTGGCTCTAATATAAGAGTGCATTCAGTTATAAATAGAGCTGAGATAGAGTCTACAACAACCTTTGATCCAAATACTGCTAATAACGTAGATCAAACTCCAGACATACCTATTACTTTTGAAGTTGACCTAACTATTCAAGCAAATGTAATTACTCAAACTATTTATCCAGGTTTACCTGTAGAATTTAACTTTGAAATCACCAATAACGGACCTTCAAGTGTTACAACCTTGGATGTAAGCGGATATGATCTAAGTGGAATAAATTCAGCAACTTATATTTTACCTCAAGGTGTCAGTATAAATAATGGAGTAATTACAGGGCTAGACTTAGATGCTAATGAGTCCTTCACTCTGACTGTGAATGCAGTAGTTGATAGCACAGTAGAATCTGATCTAAGCAGTACTGCAGTAGTTACCGCCCCAAACGGAGTTACAGAAACAGTAACAACTAATAACGACGATCCTTTCACTTTACCTGTTACTCCAGCTGCTGATTTATCACTAGAAAAAACTACTACTGAAAGCACTTTAGTACAAGGTACAAGCGTTAAGTACACTTTAGTAGGAACTAATAATGGACCAAGTACTGCTCAACCTAACATTATAATTGAAGATACTTTGCCTGCAGAATTATCATATCAATCAGTAGATGCAAATGCTAGTAGCCCTGATTGGAGTTGTAACGAAAGCAACCAAGTCGTAACATGCACTAACCCTAACGCTATAGCTGACCAAGCCCAGACTACATTAGTAATTAATGTACTTGTAAACTAAAACTGTAAGTTATAATGATTAGTAAAGTCCTAGCTATAACCGCTATTGCCAGCTTACTGGGTTTGCCAAGTTTGGCTTTGAATGCTCAATCATTAACCAATGAAGCTAGAATTGAATCTCCTACATTTGACCCTGATTTATCTAACAACTCGACTATTAGTACAGTTCAATATTCACAGACTGAAGTAGACTTAGAAATTACAAAATCAGTGACGGTAGAGCAATCAGGAGATCTGACTTTGGAAATAAATTACAAAAATAATAGTAACATAGAAGTTCCTGATCCCGAGATTCGCATTGAGGTTGTAGGTAGTACTGAAGAATTCAGAGTAATGTCTACAGGATCTTTAACCCCTATAAGCAGTCAAACAATTATTGAAGATAATAAAAGTATACTAGTATTAAAACTACCTACACTTCCAGCCAATTTTGAGGATATATTTTTTCTCAGCCTCAATAACAGATCTGGAGTCAGTCAATTAACTTTCACCAGCACTATCTCTTACAGCGGCTTGGAAACCAGAACTACCAATAACACTGATGAAAGTATAGTTGTGATACCCAATCAAACTCCAGAAAATGAAGCAAAATCTGAAACAGATATAAGTACAATTCGTACTGGAGGTGATAGTAAGAAATATAATTTAAATAGAAGTCTGGGAATAATCTTAGTTACAAGCGCTATCCTAGTTTTAATTTCTTATTACTTTAAGCAGAAAAAAATATGAAGCATTCGATCACAAAAAAATTTATCAACCTACTTATTGTATTCAGTTTAGTGTTTATTTCAGGAACTATAACTACCTACTCAGAGGGTAGTCAGAACTTACTAGATAGTGGAGGTGACCGCCCATATATTGACTATCGATCAACAGACATAGTAACCCAAATTCCTAGGAAAACTATTCTGTACGTCTATGCTAAAGATGGAGAAACAATTAATTTGGGATCTAGCGCCAACGGTATTGGTAGTGGAAGTATAAGCCATACTGACCCTCAAAATAATACTACACAATGCCTCACCACTGAAGGAGTAATTAATAATCTTAGTGAAGAGTTAGCAGGTCCTTTACCAAATTCTGGAGGCTATACTCCTTGTGTTATCAATGTTAGTTCTGCTACTGAAGGCATTTGGGAGATAGAATTTACTTCACCTGATCCTACTAATTTAATTGACCCAAGCCCCATATCTGTTACTGATAGCTGGTCTCAATCTTCTAACCGTAGCTATATTTTAGCCTGGGACGTGACTGTGAGAGATAATAATGGTGATGAAAAAACAGGTAGGACTTACGCCAATTACATTGCTTGGAACATGGGGAGACCAACTGCTCAAATATCATCTGAAGTATTTGTGAAAACTAGAGATTCTTACGAGTACAAGATCGACTTTAACGGTATAGAACCCTGGGGATTTATTTTCTTTTCTAACAACAAAGGAGTTACTGATTTAGATGGCAATCCCACTAGACAGTCCTTACAACTCGAAGGGCAAAATCCAAATTTTACTACTCCAACCGGATTTACTTTCCATAGACCCTTTGAATCTGATACCGCTGAAAATGTCACTAACAAAATCTTTTTCACTAAGCCTGCTGACGACCTACCACAATCCTCTACACTAAAAGGACAATCTATTTGGCTAGACGGAACTCTGCCTCCAGTTGCTCAAGTAAGCAATTTTCAATTTAATGGTTTAGATGGTACTCCCAATACAGGTGGAACTTTTGATAAAGGCGGAAATTTTACTTTTGATTCTACCGCGGCAGGTAGGTACAGAATTGATATAGATGTAAACGGTGATGGAATCTATGACAATAATACTGATAAAACAGTAGAAGGTGTTGGTATTGTAGGTAACAATAGTGTGTATTGGGATGGATTAGATGGAAATGACAATCCTGTATCTGCATCACAAGCAGACATAGGGGTTAGGCTGAGCTATACTAATGGTGAAATTCACTTTCCATTTATTGATGTAGAAAATAACAATAATGGTATTATTATAGAAAGAATTGAACCTACACCGTCCGATTTTTCTGTATATTACGACGATTCAAACCTATCCACAGCTTTTGGTAACCCACCTTTACCGGTTAGTAGTTTGATTTCACCTGCTGATAGTCAAAATGGAGCTAGAGCTTTTAGTGATAAATTTGGGGATGGTAGATTAATCGATACCTGGACATATCAGTTAGTGCAAGCCGCTGAACTAGCAAATACAATCACTCTCAGAGAAGCCGATATAAGAATCTCTAAAAATCATGTTCCTGGGGTGTATGAGCAAGGTTCGTCAATAACGTATTATTTAGATATAGAAAACTCTTCACAAAGTAACGACAGCGCTCAAGGTATTAGTGTAATAGACAACTTTCCTGCTGGTCTTACCAACATAAACTGGAGCTGCCAAATCACCAATGACCAATCTGGAGACCTAACTAATGAGTGTGATGATATTAGTGGTACAGGTGATATTGATACTACCTTAAAACTTAATCCCGGAGCAACAGCCAGATTCACAATTGTAGCCGAGGTTAGTGCAACTAATGGTACCACGCTTACAAATACAGCAACTGTAGGTTCAGGTTTAGATTCTACAGATAATAATCCAAATGATAACGAGAGTACCGATGTAGTTTATATAGGTCAGCAAGCAGATTTACAGTTATCTAAAAGCTTAGCTGGTAGTTTAGTCTCAGGCTCCACAGCTCAATATAATATCAATGTTGAAAATCTAGGTCCCAACACTTCAGTAGCTAGTTTTGATCTCAAAGATACTCTACCATCTGAGCTTACATTTAATAGTATCAGTAATTCCTCAACAAATCAGGGATGGAGCTGCACCCCAAATAATCAAATAGTTAATTGCACTTACTCAAATGACCTGCCGGTTAATCAGACTACTGATTTAGAAATTATCGTTAATGTAGAATAAATTAGAATATGTCATCAATAAAAAATAAAATAAATCGTAAAACTTTCTTTATCAGTTTTAGTTTGGCTGTCGGTATTCTAATTTCTCTTTTTTTAGGTCTTTCATTTCTAACTAAATTAGAAAATAACAGTAAGTCCTCAGAAATTCAAACGTACCAAGAATGTATTAATAAAGGTTTTCCAAGGCAAATAACTTCTCCTAAAAGTTGCCAAGCTGATGGTCAAGTGTTTTATGATGCTAAAGAATTAATACCTGATTCTACTATAGGTTATAAACTAGATGTCAATGATGGTGTGAAAAATCAAAATGGATTTAGCTACATGAGCAATCAAGCTTGTAGACTAAGGCTAAACTACAGATCTAAAGCTACTAATTATGCTAAAAATTTTGGTAAAGAGTCTAACAATCAGGAATTTTTAAAAACTTCATTCAATAACAGAGTAGTTAGCGACTATGGCATGCTCATTCAGACTCCTAACGTTGGTAAATTCAGTATATTATGTATTCCACAGGAAAAATTCAATGCTAAATCTTTAAACTCAGAATATTTCCAACCAGGAAATTTAAATAATTTATACTATCTTGATAAGGCTAGTCATGAAAAAGTTAATCCAGATAGCATATTTGTAGAAGACAGATTTGCAAGTGGTCAAATAAATTGGTATTTTAGTATAAATAACAAAGTCTATTTGGTTACAGATTGGCAGAATTTTGCTGAAAAAGCAGATATCAAGTTGGAAGTTATTTAGAATAACCAAGTTTTACCCATACCCATGTTAACTTACACAAACTTTAACTTAAACTATACTTATAAATAAGTTATTTACTTGCTTATTAAAAGTGTTAGAAGTGTAAATTGGTGTAAGACCTAGGCTCCATAGCCATAAGCTATAATAGAGCTAGTATTTGAGGTCACTAAATCAACTGTATTACCAAGCTGAAAAAGTAAAAAAATTCCAATAATAATAAAAGTTACAGCTAATATAAATAGCAATATACTATGTAATTTTAGTTTCATGTTTTTGTATTTGTATTTATTTCGAGCCCTATTTTGACATAGCTTTTAATTAGTGTCAATTTATATTGGATATAGAATTTTATGCAGGCTTCAAAAAGCTCATTTAGCAATGCAATATTAATAAACTTTTTTTCAAATATATTTGTTGCGGCTTGTAATTATCTGATTATTTTTTTGGTCTCCAGATTTGCTTTTAATCAATACTCGCTTTGGATATCGATCACCTCTTTAGTAGGTACTTTAGGAACATTAAGCGACGGACTGTTTTTAAATCTGATTCGTTCAGTTGGTGTATTAAAAACTGATGATATAAAGAAAAAAATGAACTATGGAATTTATTTTGAAAAACAGATGCTGAGTCATTTTAAAGTCTTTATAATTTTGCTTCCAATAGTTAGCCTAGCTATTAAAATATTGATTCAAGATATTAGTATTTTTTATTCAATTACATTAACAATTTATATTTTAAGTAATTTTTATTTTGGTCTTAGACCACATATTTTATTAGGTGCATTACTTATAAAAAA
>JBCDGH010000050.1:0-5523 GCA_038751365.1 Patescibacteria group bacterium
ATGGTTATAAAAAATTATTTGGACTCTTTTTATAATAGTGAAAAGATTTTATATTGTTGAAAATTATATTTTCATGGATAGTAACTTATTGGCACAATCTATAAAAGATTTAGCAAGTATTCTTGCTGCGGGTTTTTTGACTTTATCAGGCTTTGTACTTATTCTTGCTAGTTATTTTACTAACCTTCAAATGGGAGATCGCACTTTATATTCTTTCTACAGGTCTTCTGATTGTAGGTATTCTTGCCGTAATTACAGGATTAAGTGTTTTGTTTTTCAATTAATTTTGAGTTTATTGATAAGGAAGGAGTATCTCATTTTATGTTGTTAAATTCAGAATCGCAAAGCTGGGAAGATGTACCTAATACTTCGTACTATGTAGATGCAGTTGCCTTTAGCCCCGATGGGAGAATATTAGCTAGTTGCCATCACGAGTCCCCTGAGTATGTCAAATTATGGGATGTTGCAAGTGGTGAGCTACTCTATAGTGCTAATTTCAGTGACCTTAATGAACTTGGGTATAATTTCTGGAATTACGACACTTTATTATTTTTTAGCCCAGACGGAAATGCTTTAACTGTTGCAGGTTTTATTTGGAATTTAGCACAGGGAAACGAAGTTACAGTAAGAAAGCTACAGTCACCTCGTTACCGTTCCGGGTTTTGGTATGGTGCTGCTGTTAGTCCAGATTTGCAAATAGCAGTTACAAAGAATGAAGATACTTGCACTCATGATTTTGGGAGAATAAAGCTATGGGAAACATCAACTGGACAAGAACTAGATACTTACTTCCTTGGAAACGAAGCGAGGGATACTTATAAAATAAGAGATATTTATATTAGCCAGTTTAGCCCGGATGGCAAAATTTTTGCGAGCTTAATATATATCCGTTTTGATTCACATTCTGACCGACCGACTCCTGACCGACCGTTTTACGAGAAAATAAAGCTGTGGGAAGTTGCAACGGGAACGGAGATTTGTAGTATTCTATTGCCATACGTAACAGCGTACACCAAGTACCAAGGTGTACTTGCTTTTAGTCCAGATAGTCGTATATTAGCCAGTAATTGTGGTGATACCTATAGAACAGTTATTCTATTGTCAGATACAGCTACAGGTGGAGAACTTTGTAGGTTTGAAGGAATTGGGAGGAGAATTGAATCTCTTGCTTTCAGCCCTAACAATCAATTTTTGGCTAGTGGTGACTTTGGTGGTGAAATAACGCTGTGGGAACTGAGAAGGGACGGGTTGCAATCACTAACTGTCAACCCAATTAAGACTTTTACCAGTAATTATAAAGAACCTATCAAAACCCTTGCATTTAGTCCAGATGGGCGAACTTTGGTAAGTGGGCTTGGGGACTATGGTGGTGGGATGACCTTGTGGGATATAAATAGCGGAAGAATACTTAAAACTTTTGCTGGTCATCGGGTATCACGTCGTCAGCTTAGTTCAAGTTTTTCGGATCCTGATGACATAGCTATTAGTCCTGATGGAAATACTATCGCTAGTATTGATGATGACCGTAGCATAATTAAACTTTGGCATATACAGAATGGTGTTTATCTCCATTGCCTAAAATATACTGCTAGTTTCTTCTCTACCATCTCACAAATAGCCTTTAGCCAGGATAGCAGGTTTTTAGTGGGAATTATACCTAGTGTTACTAGTCTTCCATCGAAGATTTTGATATGGGAAGTTGCTACAGGGAAAGTAATTCAGTCAATTCCTTATTCTAAGAAAAGAACCGAGACCTCATTTATTCTTAATCAAGATGGGAGTCTGCTAGTAGTTGTTGAAATACCCAAAAATTTAAAGCAACGAAACCAAATTAAAGTTCTGCAAGTTCTTAGAGACTATCATCAACATAGAATATCAGTTAGAAATTCTACATTCATAAGCAAATTCAAAAACTTTCTTCGTAGATTATTCAACCCTAAGTCTCTTCTTATTCCAACTATTTGTAAATTACCATACAAATATCCTCGGAAAGTTATCTTTAGTCCAGATAAGCAAGTTGTAGCTATTCTGAGTATATCTGAGTTTGAGATATGGGAAATTGCAACTGGTGAACTTATTCGTATTATCAATATTGAAAACTCTCAGGATAAAACCGATCCAGGAGAGTTCGTATCAGCATTATTTAGTCCAGATAGTCAAATTTTAGTAGTATCTAAACTCCGGAATATCACATTCTGGAAAGTTACTTCTGGAAAAGAAATACACACTATTGACATTGATCGTCCCCATTGGTTTACTTGCCTAGCTTTCAGCCCCGATGGAAGAACTTTGGCATTTACAGAAAAAACTGGGATTCTTAATCCTTTGAATAGTGAATACAATACTATAAAACTTTGGGATGTAGAAACTAGAAAGGAGATTTGTATTGTTGAAGTAACCTCACGTTGGGTTATTTCATTGAGTTTCACCAGAAATGGCGAATTTTTAGTAAGTAGTTATAGTGATGGAACAATCGGGGTCTGTCGGCAAAATTGTAAAAATCTCAATCATTAGTTAAAAATAAGCTTAACAACTGATATATTCAAAACTATAACTCTACTAGCAGCTATTCAAATAACTAAACTCAACTATGAATTAAATTACCGCCAAACCTTAGCTAATAGAATGGATATCCGAGAGTTGAATCAATTTATAGTAATAATGTAAATATTGTGTTGAGTGCTTATCATGTGTAAACCTCGTGTTAGCTTGTACCACTGTACTTGATTTCACCATGTTCTATATTCAGGAGTTTGAGATGTCAAATAACCCAATGATGGATGTAGCAATCTTATTTCAACTGATGTTATTAAATATAAATGCGTGTCAACAATTGGAAATGCTACAATTAACGAATAATCAACTATTACAAATAAGAGAACAACAATTAAAACAAAACTAAACCGATCGCCCTTCAACCGCTTCGTTATTACCCACAACCCCATACCTCCACTAATCAATCCACAACCCCATTACCGTGCTGCTAGTTGGGTGTTTTACCGTATACGCCCCATAGCCGATTCCTTATCACCCTTTATTCCCCACAAGACCTCGCCAAAATATCGAGTCAATCAAGAAAAGTTGATTTAAATAGCAGTTTTTAGAGTTTTTGAAAATATTGTTAAACCATCCCACGGTTCAGCAGCACCCCGAATAGATTTAAAAGGCCGACTTGCGGGAAACTAACTTGAATTATATGAATGCCACCGATGCTATTTTCTTCGGAGCGAATTTTAAACATGGGTTTGAACGCGTTACCTTAGCTGATACTAATTTCCAAGATGCCAATATCCCTAACCAGCTTATTAACATTTTGCAACATTTTTGACAAGCCTCGTAAACCGCCTTATGATAAATTCCCAGACTCATAAGCAAAGTCTGATTTATCAGACTAAGTAATGCTTTTAGTGGGTTTGAACGTACTTTATTTATTAGCTTTGAAATTAATTTCAAGATAATAATTTAGACTTAACGACAATAGTGCAAAATGTAAATTTACCAAAAACTTCATCATAAACTAGCAATGATGGCTCTTCAGTACTTACGATGCTAAAAATGATCGTATAAAGATTATAAGCATTGCCACGCAATAGATTTAGGCTTATTAACGAACATTTTGAGCTTTTCTACAGTTTTGAGCTTTTAACCCATGTTAAAAAAGAATATTTTAGTTTTTAACTAATAATTTGGCATACTAGGTACTGAAGATCTGCAATGATTAAATCATAAATAGGGCTTGCTGAATTAATACAAAAATGTGATGCAGCATACATTTTCAGACCAGAGGAATATATTCAAGTGCTTGAAATTGGTCTAAGATAACCTAAAACCCTTGCATTACCGTGAGTAGCACGCTATGCGTGTTTAGTACTTATGTACCGTAAAGAGGAGCAATCTCAAGTATTATCAGAAAACTTTGAACTCCCAAATGATGGGCAAGTTGTCTGAAGATAATCGTTGGGTAATTATGGCTTAATTAATACCTTGGTTAGAGTTTGAAGACGAGTATGCTTCCATTTTTTCCGATGAAGTAGGGGCACCCGCTAAATCTTTTCGTATGGCGCTAGGAGCGTTAATTATTAAAGAAAAACTGGGGATAAGTGATAGAGAGACAGTAGAACAAATTAAGGAAAATCCTTATCTACAGTATTTTATAGGAATGTCATCCTATAGTCAGGATACTCCATTTGATGCGTCAATGTTAGTTCACTTTCGTCAAAGAATAGGTGTAGAGCTAGTCAATAAAATTAATCAAAAAATGGTGAAGGAGATGTTAGATAATTCTTCTACACCAGTAAAAAAAAAGAATTAAATCAACCAAAAAATAGGGGTAAATTAATATTAGATGCAACCTGTGCGCCAAGCGATATTAGCTATCCCACAGACTTAGGGCTATTAAACCAAGCAAGAAAACATACCGAAAAAATCATAGATTATCTATACGAACAGATTAAACATCAACTAGAGAAAAAGCCAAGAACTTATCGTCAACTTGCCCGAAAAAATTACTTAAAAGTTGCTAAAAAACGTCGAGTATTCAAACAGGAAAGAAGAAAAGCAATTAGAAAACAACTACAGTCTATAAAGAGGAATATATCCCATATTAAACAGTTAGTGAATATGGGAGCAATTCTATCTGAATTGAGTAATAGGCAATATAAAATATTGCTAGTAGTAAGTGAAATTTATCGTCAACAACTATGGCTTTATGAAAATAAAAAGAAGAGTATAGATGACCGTGTTGTCAGTTTAAATCAACCACATATACGCCCAATAGTTCGAGGTAAAGCCGGTAAAACAGTAGAGTTTGGGGCAAAATTATCAGCTAGCTATATGAATGGATATGTTTTTTTAGACCGTATTAGTTGGAATAATTTTAACGAATCAACAGATTTAGAAACACAAATTGAAAACTTTAAAAATTACACTGGTTATTATCCAGAATCGGTTCATGTAGATAAAATCTATCGTACACAAAAAAATAGAGCTTGGTGCAAAGAAAGAGGTATTAGAATAAGTGGTCCTCCTCTAGGTAGACCTAGTTCCAATGTTACTAAAGAACAGAAGAAACAAGCTGCTCATGATGAGAAGATTCGTAGTTGTATTGAAGGAAAGTTTGGACAAGGTAAAAGAAGATTTAGTCTTAATCATGTGATGACTAAACTTTCTCATACTTCTAAAACTGCCATTGCAATCACTTTTTTAGTTATGAATCTATCCACTTATCTCTCACGTTTATTGAGAGATTTTGGCGTTGCTGATTTGATGTATGAAACTGATTTGCTGGATAATCGAAACCCTTGTAGAGACGCGATATAATGCCCTATCGGGCACGCTTCGCTAACGCGTCTCTACATTTAAATTCATACCCGAATTCAGCAACGCCGAGATTTTTTATGTCTATTTTTCATAAATCTACCTTTTCTAAGGGTTGATATTAACAAAAGTTATAGCTTGCTTTTATTTCGTAAACAAAAACTTATTTTTTGCCTTCCTTGAATTACTAGTAAATCTCCATCTAAC
>JBCDGH010000051.1:0-4610 GCA_038751365.1 Patescibacteria group bacterium
AACATTTTCAATAGTCATAGGTATCCCAAAAAAATCTGAGGTTCCTAAAATATCTAGTATTATATCTCTATCCCTAGAACTATATACATACATAAAGACATCACCTTTATCTTGGCAGTCCGGCATTCTTCTTGGAGCTAGATACTCTTGTTGTTGATTACCTTCTGAGTCTGTATAAAACACACTAGTTTCTAATTTTATTTTTTCTATTACGTCATAATGTTGCTCATACTTCTCTTCTACCTCCTCAAAAGAAGGAAGCTGCTCGCAAGGTGTATAGTGGACTGTACTACTCATTACTAAGCTATTGAACTAAACTCTTGAAGTAGTAATAATGTTATTACTAAAAATTACAGCACCAAGTGCAACTAGAAAAAATGCCACGAGTACAACTATTTTTGAATTCATGCTCATTGTAATCTGAGTATTCTAGAGAATTTATGCAAGTTAACATGAAGCTACTTTGGAATTGACAAAAAAGCTTGCCTAGTAGAATTTGAATTATGTTTCAACCGCTTGCACCAGTCTACAAATACCTTCGAGGGATAGTGGTTGGTATTTTTCCGTTGTTGATAGTCCTATATAGTATTAGTCTAGTTCTCACAAACCCTAATATTCATAAAGATACCTTAAAAAGCTTAAATTTTTATAATGATCTCAGCTTGGAAGTACAAAGTTATGATCCTGGTTTTGATGAACAAAATGCTTTTATAGGTTTGATCATTTCTTCTACTATAGATAGTTATGCTAGCCCAGGCTGGATTCAGAATTTCTCTGAACAAAATATTGATAATACCACTCAATGGCTAAAAGGTGAAAGAGATAATTGGAATCTATATGTACCCACTCAGGACGTGAATCTGGCGGTGACCGATAATTTGAATAGTAAGGTGCAGGAATTCAGTAGTGAATACAGCTCGCAGATCACTGTTTGCGATGAGACTAAATTGGAAGATCTTAAACAAAACGGATTTGATACTGACCGAGACTTTTGTTTACCTGAGACGGTAAAATCTGGAGAGCAAACTTTAAGTGAGTTTTTTGAATTTACGCAGGATAGTAGTGAGAAAAGCTTTTTGAATACTGTATTGCAGTCCGATTTATCTAGGAGTATAGCTAATAAAGATAATTCTTGGTATGATAGTTTTAACAGATTGAGGGATTATTTTGTAATTGTCAGCAGCATATTACCAGTGTTGATTTTTGTTTTATTTATAGCTCTCTGTGTATTATTGTGGTTAGCTAAAGGCGCTAAGCTTAACCCATTTACTGAGTTACAAAAAGCTCTAGTCTCCGTAGCTTATGGTATACTGCTATTGTCTGCAGGTGTAATTTTGGCTATTGGAGGTAGTAGTTATCTGACATCAGGGTTTGGCTTTAGGTTACTAACCGGCTTTGATACTCCTAGGATTGGATCAATTCTGTCTTGGCAATTTGTGTTGTTTAGCTTCAACTTAGTTTCTTTAGCCTTATACACAGCTTTAGCTTTGTTTGTCCTTAGTATTTTAGTTTGGTTTTTAAGTCGGCTTAACTTCTTTAAGTCTGTGAAGGTAAAAAATCAGAAGCTGGCAACTGTCAATTCTTTAGATAATTCAAACAATTACACCTTAGATGGGCAATTCCGTAAAACTACTTCGGAGCCTGATATTTCATCTGCTTCAGAGTTTCAAAATTGGAGTACCTTAGAAAATTTCGAAATGCCAGATGCTGAAAGGTTAGCCAAAAAACCCTTTAATTATGATGCTTTACAGGAAAGACAGGCAGATTATGTTGCAGAATTAAATTCTCAAACGCCTGATGATACTTTAAAGAGTGAAGATACTATTCAAGACTACCCTGAAGAAGATAACAAACCATTAATTGAAACAAACTCACCTAGCCAGAACGATAATGACAACTCAGCTAGACCGATTACTTGGTTCTGAATCCGACTGAATGTGAATTTGTGGTTTTTTAAGTGGCCAAAAGATAGCAATAGGTATAACTATACTACTAGCTAAAATACCTAATACCGGGTTAATTATAAAGATGGTGAAGTGAAATAAAGACAAAACTATTCTAGCTTTCACAAAGGCGGTGCTCTTATCCCAGCTTTGCCTATCTGCTAATAAAATACCTACTGCAATAAAAAAAGTGGCTATTGTCATGCCAAAACCCAGTGGGTTAGTTAGTGACTTCTGACTATTTGCTATAAAGTCATTCAAAAAAACACCAAGCAACACATAACTAAAGGCTAAGCATCCTAAACTAGCATAAAATAGGTTTTCCGGAAGATCGTCATTATCATTGAGCCTAAAAACTACTGCCACTCTCAAACAGTTAACCAAAGCTCCTGCGGGGAGACCAATTCTTAATCCATCTATGAAAGTCAGGTTATTAAGTCCTATGCTTCTACACTCATCATTACAAAAATAAATATAGCCAACCCAAAAGACTCCAGCACAAAATAAACAAAGTAGAAACAGCTCCGCCCACTTTAGAATGTTTTGTAATAGGCTAAAAGTCCTAAATTCAGAATAGGTTTTGATTATAACAACTAGCTATTATTGCTTAAAATAATATTTTCTTGGTTTTAATTTCTATAAATAGTCTTGTCAAGAACTGTAGTCTTGTTTTATTTTGAAAAATATGAAAAACAACACTGTAGGTGTAATATTTGCAGCTGGTAGGGGTAGTAGATTAGCTCCTTTAACTGATACTACTCCAAAGCCTCTTATAAAAGTTATGGGTAAGCCATTAATCAAATGGAATTTGGAGCAAATAGTAGATCTAGTGAGCGAGATTGTAATTGTCATTTCTTATCTTGGTGAGCAAGTTCAAGTTCAAGTTGGTGATTCTTTTAACGGGCTGCCTGTGTATTACGCAAACCAAGCCAATCCCAAAGGAGGTACCTTGGATGCCTTACGTACAGCGCTTTTCGGTAGTGCTACAAATATTTTGAGTGGTAGTTTATTGGTTCTAAATTCTGATGATATTCATGGTGGTGAGATTTATAGCAATTTTGAAAAGCATATTAGCCTTAATCCTGAATTAATGGCTTTATCGGCTACGATAGTTTCTGATAGAGAAAGGTTGAAAAGCTTAGGTGTATTTCAGGTAGATAAAGAGGGTAAACTACTACAGATTTGGGAAAAGCCTCAGGCTTTTGTTTCTGAGTTAGCTAATAGTGGAATCTATTATGTACCTAACGATGCTTTAGGTTATATTAATTCTGAGCCAAATTTGTCGGAGAAAGAACAATACATAACTACTGATTTTTTTGGTAAATATGCTCTTGATCATTCAATAAAGATCATACCAAGTAAGGACACTTGGCTACAGATAAGTAATCCTGAGGATCTAAAAATAGCTGAGGATTTTTTTGGTAAATCTAGGTAACTTTGTTGTTAGAGTTGTGTGACTGAAAATTATTGTAGTTATCGATTGTAGTTTGAATAATTCTAGTTACTGCTTCTTTGGTGTAAAACGCAGAGTGCGGAGTATACAGGACTTTAGGATGATTTAGAATTTTTTGTTGAGTTGGATCAACTAAGCCTTTAAATAGATTTTCTTCCCCTTCGATAGCGTCGAGACCAGCATAAGCAAAAATCCCGTTTTCTAGAGCAAATAATAGATTCTCGTTGGATATTAGACCTCCTCTGGAAGTGTTTAAGAAAACTGCCCCTGGTTTTAGTTTTAGTAAGTTTTCACGCGATAAAATATTCTTGGTAAAATCATTCAAGGGTGTGTGTAGGGTGAGAATGTCGGAGGTAGCCAAAATTTCTTCAATTTCTACGTATCGAAAACCAGCTACTTCAGCCGCAAATTCATCTTTATATATATCAAAAGCAATGGCTTTCATATCAAACCCTCTGGCAATTTGAATAGTATTTTTACCTATTTTACCAGCACCAATAACACCTATGGTCTTGCTGTGTAAATCAAAGCCAAGATTATCCTCAAACCTAAAGTTAAACTCTTTAGATCTATTAGCTTGGTTAAAAATCTGCTTTGAAATACTTAATAATAGAGCAAATGTATGCTCAGCTACAGTGTTTGAGCCGTAGCCAGGGACATTATATACCTGAATATTGTTTTCCTTAGCATATTCGATATCGATGTGGTCAAAGCCAGTAGATCTTGTGAGTATAAGATCTAAGTTTGGAAGTTTTTCCAAAATATTTTTACCTAAATTGGTATGGATAAATACGCTTAGAACTTGAATATCTGCCATCGACTCTAGATCATTAGGTATATTATCCTGTTCAAAAAATAGTTGTTCTTGTTGAGTGTTTAGATTGTTTTTAAGGTATTCTACTTCCCAAGGCTTTACGCCGAAATGAGCAATTTTCATAACCCAAAAATATCAACACATATGTAAAAATTTGTAAACCCTAAATTGAATTAATATTTAGCCTATACAGTTTACACTCCTAACTCTCACTACTAATGCTTTTAATGAAAAAACAAATAATTTATTTATAAGTCTAGTTTACGCAAGTGAACATAGGAAGAGGTATAAGACCTAGAATTGTAGTTAGCTTTCTGCAGCCTTTGATCTTGACATTTTTATTATTTACAGCAACTTTACATAATATATTTAGCACATTAAATGGGTATGTAGCTCAGGG
>JBCDGH010000052.1:0-4220 GCA_038751365.1 Patescibacteria group bacterium
ACTTACTGCAATTCAACCTAATATTCTTAGCTCTTATTGAGAATCATATACCAATAAATGGTAATTTCTTTTACCAAAAAGTGTGTTATTTGGTAAGTTATGTCAAATATTGTATTAAATTAAGCCTTTTTAAGTCTAGTTTGTGAGATATTTGTGAAATTTAACTTAGAGAGCGTGAAAATATTTAGGCGCAAAAAAATACCCGTCTAGCATTTTCATGGAGACAGGTATCGTGCAATTTTAGTTTAGATTTATAGGCTAGTTCAGCTCGACTATGTTAGACCAAGGACCGTGAATGCCCGTGTTATTTTCATTACTCAAGTTTAGTAAAGGTATTTTTGCACGTCTTACATTAATTCGACCAAAAAAATTTTGCCTTACGTTGTACCAACCTTCTGAAAGATGACCTATATCTCCTCCTTTAAATTTAGAAACATGACCTATAAAACCAACTGATTCATCATCGTGCCAGATACGACCTTTTTCTCGACCCCTACTATCTGCAAGATTGATTGCAATGTGCTCAAGTTTAAAGTCAACATCCGTAACGAAAGCATCGTGACCATTACTTTTACCGAGGCACTCCTGACTTTTATTACAACGAGCGATTACACGAACAACGATAACATCATATTTCTTGGGACTGGCAGATCCAACTATAAGCACACGTTGTTTTTCTCCTTCAGAATTACTAACTAATCTTAACTCCGGTTTGGGTAACCTAACCTCTGCAATCTTGAAATTGTACGGATTTTCAGTCCCCCAATCGGTTTCTAAAACAATCTGAGGTTTATTAGATTCTTTAATCGTATAGGTCTTATTACTATTACCTGCTGACACTTTAAAACCATAAGTTAAAGCAGATAGAGCAACAGTAGCAAAAGCGCTGATAGCAACTGCCATGCCAACTTCTCTTGTAAATAACTTCATTAGTCTTTTTCCTCTGTCCTTATGTAAATTGCTCTAGTAAAAAATCACAATACTTATCTTAAGTCAAACATATTTTTTTGACTAACCACATTAGCGAGTAAGGTTTACTTACTATGAACATATTCCACACTAACTTCGAGCAGTTTATCTATTTCTATCTTATCTCCGACTTTTAGGTTGTTTCTTTCACTAAAGCCAGCACTTGCTTCTAGAACATATTTGACTGGTTTGGTAGAATTATATGAGGGTAGCAGCCTTTTGGGAATTGTATCTTCATATATACTATCTATTACACCCTGGTCATCGATAAAGATTATATCCAGACTAACATAGGTATTCTTCATCCAAAAACTAAGATATTGTGATTGTGAGTATACAAACAACATTGATTGATCTAAACAAAGCTCATCTCTAAACATCAACCCTTTTTCCTGCTCTTTCAAGGTTACTGCCAGTTCTACCACATCTAAACCAAGATAATTATCTGAATACTGATCACACTCTAGGGCTACCTGTTTTTTTGCTTGATTTGTTACTTCATTAGCTCTAAAGATAATAAAAGTAGTGAACACCGCTGCGCTAATTAATAATCCCGCAAGTACCCACAACCAGTTTTTGTTGCTGATTAATGTATTTTGTTTTAGCTCAAATTTAGCCATATATTAATTCTAGCACAAATCTATAGAAATTAAAAATTTGGTAATAAAGTTAGCTTTGGTTAATTGTGATTTTTGCCAAAAAGTCTGATGAATTTCTGATAATTTGGTAATTTGATAACCTTTATATTCAAGTATTTCCTGCCAATATTTAGGCTCAGTAGTGTATACAAAATATTTTAAATAAGTCTGATCAAGATAAAATTCGGGGATCTCTAAACTACCTGGTGGTCGATTGGGTAAATATTGATTGAAAAGATCGTATAAGGCTTTAGCTTTTTGTTGTAGCTCACCTGAATTATAGGTCATTTCTATATCCGATTTTGGATACTTTTCTGGAAAATTTAGTTGTAGATCAAATACTACATCTGGTACAGCTGCATGAAATAGTTCGGGATATCTAGATTTGATTATATCAACCGCCATTTTTTCGTCTTTGAAAGTATTTTTAAGAAGGTATTTGTTAGCTAAAAGTCTATAAATACGAGCTTTCCAGTCTAGTTTCTGATATTCTGCCAGTAGTTTATAAAAATAGGCTTCAAAAACTAACTCATACACCTCATGACTTTTGCTAAGATGATATTCTAACAGAGATCTCATACGTGTTTCGATTGACCAAGAGATATACCAGTTCTGGGTTCTCAAGTCTACATCCAGTACTTGATCAAGGTGATCGTCAAAAAAACTATCTCCAAAATTCCAGACTATACCACCCAAAGTTTGAGCTTTGAAGATATCAATAAGGTCATGGTTGACATTTGGATTATCAATTACCATTAATGAAGGTATAGCAATCTTTTGAGACTCTTTGACTGAGGAGATGACATCTTTGTATAAACCATTGAAATTGTAATAAATTATCAAATCTGGAGCTTTCCCTACTGACCTAAGCTGTCGCAAGTAGGCTAATAAACTGTTTGGCTCAAAGGTAAGAGTGTTTTTGTTGATATCAAGACTTACTACCTTACAGTTGAATGAAAGCAACTGATCTATCAAAGGCGCTGGTAATAGAGGGTGCACAAAAACTACAGAATCTGAGGTAATTTGATTTTTGTGAAGAAGGTTTGTGAAAGAAAGGATTAGCGAATAGTGACAATAAGCTGACCATCTACCCGCTGTTATAGCAGGATTATTAAAGTCGGATGTAATACTAAATATCTCCTTTTTTATATACCTTTTTATAGCTAATCCTGTGTACCAGGAACGCCGTTTTGTGAAGAATTTATATAGTAGTTTAATTTTGCTAAAGTTACTATATGTAGTGGTTGAATTTTTACTCATTATAATAGTGACATTTTAATTTAGAATAAAAAGTTTGACAAACTTGCCTCTAAATGTCTGAATAAAAGGCTTTTAATAAAAGCACAAATTTAACATTTTACAATATAGTAAAGTAATTATGACTAAAACATTAGTAAAAAACGAGCAGCTTCTAGAAAAAATACTAGACTGGGACTTAAGCAAGGTTGTCGATTTTGCAGTCAAAGAGAATCCAACTATAGATAAACAAGCTATACTATCTAGTGAAGATGAGTATAAGCACTTCATTTATTTAGTTATAGTCAGTGGTACGATCTTACCAGTCCCTACACAAGTAGTCGACTTAATCTGGCACTCACACGTTCTGCATACTAAAGATTATATGAGCTTCTGTGATCAGGTAGCTGGAAAATTCATTCACCACTCTCCAGAGGGGTTCACAGATGAAAATTTCGCTAAAAATTCAAGCAAAATTTCAGAAGTATCCAAGCAGGTATTTGGAAATGTTGTTTTTGACTTTAACAAGCAAGACCTAGTAAAAAATGTAAACTTTCAATGCTGCGGTCAAAAAGCATAAAGTCGCATTAATATTTCTTAACACGTAGTAGATAGAGAGCAAAGATTTGCTCTCTATCTGTATTATACTGATCAACAACAAACCCAGCATTAGCAAAATAGTTAAAAAGTTCACTAGATGTATATCTATTGCTTACGAAAAAAGTTATTTTCTCATCTCTAAGCAAAGAGATAGTATATTCTCTACCATCAATTTCGAACTCAAGCTCAATATCCCGATTCATAATGAAATAACTAGTACGTAACCTATTAGTGCTATCATAATTATAAAATTGAGAACTAATATACGAAGTCAGCCCAAGCAGATCTAATAGCCAAGAATGCCTGTTAACAATATTCTGACTTACTTTATTTTTTATTAAATCTTCAGATGAATCATCCCCAAGAACCGTACTAAGTAATAAATAATCATTCGGACTTAAGCTTTCCACTAAATTCCCTAGTAAAGCAGGCACATTTCTAATGTTACTTAAACCAGAGAATAGTAAAGTGCACAGGTTTGTGTATTTATTATTTTCTTTCTCTTTAAACAAAAGATTTCGGAGAATATTCTCTTCAACGTCATAAATATATTTTGAAGTCGGAATTTCAGTATTTTCATTTATATTTTTTTGGCGAATTCTAGCCATTTCTGGACTAATTCCAACTGAAATATACTTATTTATATAATTTTTGTTTTCTAGATTTTTCAAACCTTTGATTATACCATAGGTCGAATTATCAGACGACGTAGAATGCGAATACTGTCTAGAACAATCGGTGGATGTTCTATTGGTGGTTCTGACAGTAGTTTTTCAG
>JBCDGH010000053.1:0-3135 GCA_038751365.1 Patescibacteria group bacterium
AATATGTTATAAAATTAATATATATGATATATAATGATCGTGTAGATCAACGAATCTTAAAGAAACAATGCTAATTAACTATCTTCTTAATATCGTTAATAATAAAAATGGTTAAGTCGCTAACAGAAGGATCAGTTACCCAAATAATTGGACCTGTTTTAGATATAGAATTCCCTGCAGGCAAGTTACCTAAAGTTTTCAATGCCTTAAAAATAAAAGGACCAGAGAGTACAATTACCTGTGAAGTACAACAGCTTTTGGGAGACAACAAAGTAAGAGCTGTAGCCATGAGCTCGACAGAAGGACTTAAGAGAGGAGCTGAGGTTATCGATACTGATCAACCAATAACGGTTCCTGTTGGTATACCGACTTTAGGTAGGATTTTCAACGTTCTCGGTGAACCAGTAGATAACTTAGGGGATGTGATGTCAGATGATTCATTACCTATACACAGAGTAGCACCATCTTTTACGCAACTTGAAACAAAACCTTCAATATTTGAAACAGGTATTAAAGTAGTTGATTTATTGGCACCTTATCGTAGAGGAGGTAAAATTGGTTTATTCGGCGGTGCAGGGGTAGGAAAAACGGTTCTAATAATGGAACTTATTAACAATATCGCAAAAGCACATGGTGGAGTGTCCGTTTTCGGAGGTGTAGGAGAGAGAACTAGAGAGGGTAACGATTTATATGAAGAGATGAAAGAATCAAAAGTAATAAATGCAGATAAGCTAACTGATTCTAAAGTAGCATTAGTATATGGACAGATGAATGAACCGCCAGGTGCTAGAATGAGAGTAGGATTAACAGCACTAACTATGGCAGAATATTTTCGAGATATTAATAAACAGGATGTTTTATTATTTATAGACAATATCTTTCGATTTGTACAGGCAGGATCAGAAGTATCAGCTTTGTTAGGTCGAATGCCATCTGCAGTTGGTTATCAACCAACACTAGCAACTGAAATGGGTGCATTACAAGAAAGGATTACATCTACTACGGATGGTTCAATTACATCTATACAAGCAGTATACGTACCAGCAGATGATTTAACAGATCCTGCACCAGCAACAACATTTGCCCATTTGGATGCAACAACAGTTTTGTCTAGGGGACTAGCGGCAAAAGGTATTTATCCAGCTGTAGATCCTTTAGGATCTACTTCAACAATGTTACAACCTGATATCGTGGGAATTGAACATTATTCAACAGCACAACAAATAAAATCAACATTGCAGAGGTATAAAGAACTACAAGATATTATAGCTATTCTAGGTTTAGATGAACTATCAGAAGAGGATAGATTAACAGTTGCTAGGGCTAGGAAAATTGAAAGGTTCTTATCACAACCTTTCTTTGTTGCAGAAGTTTTTACAGGTTCGCCAGGTAAATATGTATCACTTGAAAAAGCTATACAAGGTTTTCAAATGATTCTAAATGGAGAACTAGATGACTTACCAGAGCAAGCATTTTATCTAGTTGGAGACATAGAAGAGGCAATAAATAAAGCACAAACTTTACAATAAATCAATAGAAAAATTATGACGTTAAACATACGTGTCATTGCGCCAGATAGAATCGTTTGGAATGCAGAGGCAGAAGAAATTATTCTTCCTAGCAGTACAGGACAATTGGGAATATTAACAGGACATATACCGTTACTAACAGCATTAGATATTGGTGTAATGAGAGTTAGAATAAATAAAGAATGGAAACCTATTATATTGTTAGGAGGTTTTGCTGAAGTCAAAAATAACGATGTAACTATATTAGTTAACGGAGCAGAGGAAATATCTCAAATTGACACGGAAAAAGCTAAAGGTGATCTAGACGAAGCAACAAAAGCTCTAGAAACTGCAGAAACAAACAAAGAAAAAATAGAGGCGACTCAATTAATTAGGAAAGCGAAAGCAAAGCTACAAGCTGCGTCAGTAATTGCAACTTAAAAAAAGATTAAAAACCTGAAGAACTTTTCAGGTTTTTAATCTTTCTTAAAAAATAGAAGACGTAAAATTAGCTTAATCCAGAGCAAATGTAGTCGAAGTATAAACCCATCTCTTTACCAGCGTCAGATCCAACTAGTGAAGAAGTAACTTCTTTCATTGCTTGTATAACTTGAACAGTTGCTCCAATAGGAACACCTAATGAGTTATATGTTTCTTTTAAACCGTTTAATACTCTTTCATCTAAAATAGATGGATCGCCCGCTAACATACCATAAGTAGAATAGCGTAAATAATAGTCAAGATCTCTTATACAAGCAGCGTATCTTCTTGTAGTATACATATTACCACCTGGTCTAGTAATATCAGAATATAACAAAGCTTTAGCTACAGATTCTTTTATAATTGTTGCAGCATTAGCAGCAATAGTAGCAGCAGCTCTTACCCTTAACTCACCGGTTTGAAAGTAGCCGCGTAACTTTTCTAGAGAATTGTCATCCAAATATTTCCCCTGGACATCTGCCGTATTGATTACAGAAGTAATAGCATCTTGCATAAGATTAGTTTCCTCTTGTTATATAGATAAAAAAATATGAGTGCTGAATAAGTATACAATTAAAAACCAGCAACTCTGGTTTATAGTTATTGCATCGCACCTAATGTATAATCAAAATAAAAACCTGCCTCAGCTGAGTCTTCGCCTGACAACAATGAACAGGCAATATTTTTCATACAACGAACACCTTCAGCAACTCCAGAAATAGGTGTACCTAGAGAGCTATACATTTCTTTTACACCAACTAAACCGATCTCTTCGATTGGTGTCACATCGCCAGCTACTATACCATATGTAACTAATCTTAAATAATAATCTAAGTCTCTTAAGCAAGTAGCAGTCATTTCTTCTCCGTAGGCGTTGCCTCCGGGCGACACTACGTCTGTCCTTTTTTGAAATAATTGTTGTCCTCCCTGTTTCACAATAAGCTCACGATTATCAGTTAGTATTTGCGCTATCCTCAAACGTCTTTGACCAGACAAAACAAAGCTCTTAATTCGATCTAATTCTCCTGGACTTAGATATCTTGCTTCTGCGTCAGCATTAACAATAGATTTGGTAACGATACTCACAATTTTAACTCCTTAAGAACGTATTAGAAATTATAGTTTAAATGAAAATTATTCACTAACT
>JBCDGH010000054.1:0-3077 GCA_038751365.1 Patescibacteria group bacterium
AATATATCTTTTTTGTTTTTTTGTATTATTTTATTTAAAAACTTCAATATTCGTCAAATATTTATTTTTTCTTTTAAGAATAGTGTTATTTTTTATTTAATTGTGTTATAATGTTTTATTATCAAAGGTAATTAACTTTTCGTGTTTTCAATACTTAAATATGTTTGAACGCTTTACAGAAAAAGCTATTAAAGTAATAATGCTAGCTCAAGAAGAAGCTAGACGATTAGGCCACAATTTTGTTGGCACAGAACAAATTTTATTAGGATTAATAGGAGAAGGTACTGGTATTGCTGCTCAGGTTCTTAAATCTATGAATGTAAATTTAAAAGATGCAAGAATAGAGGTAGAAAAAATCATAGGTCGTGGTTCTGGTTTTGTTGCTGTTGAAATACCATTTACTCCTAGAGCAAAGAGAGTTTTAGAATTATCACTAGAAGAAGCTAGACAACTAGGGCATAATTATATTGGTACAGAGCATCTTTTAATGGGTCTTGTTAGAGAAGGGGAAGGTGTTGCTGCTAGAGTTCTAGAAAATCTTTCTGTTAATGTTTCATCTATTAGAACCGAAGTGATACAAATGTTAGGAGATAATACAGATGTTAATACTAATTCTAGTAATAATATGCAATCTAGAAGTAAAACTCCTACTTTAGAAGAGTTTGGTTCTAATTTAACTGAACTAGCTGTAGAAGGAGTACTTGATCCTGTTGTTGGTAGACAGAAAGAAATTGAAAGAGTCATTCAAATTTTAGGGCGCCGTACAAAAAATAACCCTGTTTTAATAGGTGAGCCTGGTGTTGGTAAAACAGCAATTGCAGAAGGTCTTGCGCAAAGAATAGCTAACAGAGATATCCCATCAATACTCGAAGATAAATTAGTTATCACTTTAGATGTTGGATTACTAGTTGCTGGTACGAAATATCGTGGAGAATTTGAAGAAAGACTAAAAAGAATTATGGATGAGATTAAGTCTGCTACAAATGTTATTTTAGTTATAGACGAAGTTCATACTCTTATTGGTGCGGGAGCTGCTGAGGGTGCTATAGATGCTGCTAACCTACTTAAGCCTGCACTAGCTCGTGGTGAGTTACAGTGTATAGGTGCAACTACCTTAGAAGAATATCGTAAACATATAGAGAAAGACGCGGCTCTTGAACGTCGTTTTCAGCCTGTTTTAGTAGGGGAACCTAGTGTTGAAGAAACAATAGAGATTCTTTTTGGTTTGAGGGATCGTTATGAAAAACATCATCAATTAAAAATGTCAGATGAAGCTCTTGCTGCTGCAGCTAAATATGCTAATCAGTACATATCAGACAGATTCCTTCCGGATAAGGCTATTGATTTAATTGATGAAGCCGGTTCTAGGGTGCGTTTACTTAATTCACAGCTTCCTCCTGCTGCAAGAGAATTAGATAGAGAGTTGAGATCTGTTTTAAAAACAAAGGATGAGGCTATAAGAGCTCAAAAATATGAAAAGGCTGAGCAGTATAGGGCACGTGAAATGGAAATTAAAGCTCAGATAGCTGCTATTGCGCAAAGTAAAAGTTCTGAGCCAGACTTAAAGCTAGAAGAGCCAGTTGTCACAGAAGATGATATAGCTGAAATAGTTGCTTTTTGGACTGGTATACCTGTTACTAAGCTTACTAAGAGTGAGTCTGAAAAATTAATGCATATGGAAGACACTTTACATAGCAGAATTATAGGCCAAGAAGAAGCAGTTGTTGCTGTTTCTAGAGCAATTCGTCGTGCTAGAGTTGGGTTAAAAAATCCAAATCGCCCTATCGCAAGTTTTATTTTTTCTGGTCCTACTGGTGTTGGTAAAACTGAGTTAACAAAAGCATTAGCCTCATATTTTTTTGGTGCACAAGAAGCTATGGTGAGATTAGATATGTCTGAATACATGGAAAGGCATACTGTATCTAAGTTAATTGGTTCACCTCCTGGTTATGTTGGTTATAGTGAAGGTGGATATTTGACAGAAGCTGTAAGAAAAAGACCTTATACTGTAATTTTATTTGATGAGATAGAAAAAGCACATCCTGACATTTTTAATTTGTTACTACAAATATTAGAAGATGGTCGATTAACAGATGCAAAAGGTCGTACCATTGATTTCAAAAATACATTATTAATAATGACTTCAAATATTGGTTCTAAGGTAATTGAAAAAGGTGGAGGTAGTTTAGGTTTTGAGTTGGGAGAGTCGCAAGTAGAGTCACAGTATAATCGAATTAGGTCTTTAGTTAATGAAGAGCTGAAACAGTACTTCCGTCCTGAATTTTTAAATAGGTTAGATGAAATAATTGTTTTTAGACAATTAACAAAAGAAGAAGTCCGCGAGATAGCAGAGTTAATGTTAAAAGAAGTTTTTGAAAGGATTAAACAACAAGAGATAACTTTAAGTGTAACAGAAAGATTTAAAAATAAATTGGTAGATGAGGGTTACAACCCTAGTTACGGTGCTCGACCATTGCGTCGTGCTGTAATGCGTTTACTTGAAGATAGCTTAGCAGAAGAAGTATTGTCTGGTAAAATAAAGGCTGGCGATAGTGCTGTTGTAGATGTCTCTGACGATGGTTCGGTAAAAGTTTTATTGGGAAATGCTTTGATTGTTTAGCTTAAATTACTCCATTTACTTATAGATACACTTTTATAAAAAATAACTATAAACGGTTATTTTTGTGTTTTCATTCATTTTTTTAATTGCCAGGAACCAGATTTGAACTGGTGACACGAGGATTTTCAGTCCACTGCTCTACCAACTGAGCTATCCCGGCACACTAGGTATTATAGTATAGTTAGGATTTATTTCCAAATGTATTAGTACATATTTTTAAATATGTTTGTATGAGGTTCAAATAATAGTTGACAATACCCAGTTTGGCCATTGCGATTTTTTGATATTTTTAAGTCTATTATTCTATTGTTGTTGTTGTGGCTTTTTGAGTTTTGTATTTCATATAATATAACTATTATGTCTGCCTCTGGTTCGATAGAGTTATGCTCGATATTCATGTTGGAACTGTTGGGGGTGGGGGAATCTGTGTGGGTGGCCGGGCGTTGTGCTGGGGGCG
>JBCDGH010000055.1:0-2711 GCA_038751365.1 Patescibacteria group bacterium
CTGGCTCAGTAGCTCAGTTGGTTAGAGCAGGGGACTCATAAGCCCAAGGTCGCAGGTTCAAGTCCCGCCTGAGCCATATATTAGTTTGTATTATAAGCTTTCTATTGTATGGAGAGGTGGCTGAGTGGTTTAAAGCGGCAGATTGCTAATCTGTTGTATAATATTTATTATACCGAGGGTTCGAATCCCTTCTTCTCCTTTCATCTGTATTTGACAACAATTAATAAATTAGACTATTGTTTTCGTATCATATATAGGGATTGTAGTTCAATTGGTTAGAGCACCGCCCTGTCACGGCGGAAGTTGCGGGTTCGAATCCCGTCAATCCCGTTGTAAGCAATACTGAACTATACTTTCTCTGGTATATTTGTATAGTGTTTTATTATATCTCTGAACTCTGCACCATCTATAGTCTCTTTCTCTATTAAAATATCTACCAGCTTGTCTATAATTACTCTGTTATTCTTGATTATATTTCTAGTTTTTTCATGACACTCATCTACTATAGTTTTAATTTGGTTATCTATTTTAATTGCTATTTCATCAGAGTACTCATTTGAATTGAGCATACCTCTCCCTAGAAATGGATTAGAGTCTTCGCTTTCTAATGATAGTGGACCTATTGTAGACATTCCAAATCTGGTAACCATTTGCCTAGCCATTGAAGTGACTTGTTGTAAGTCGTTACTGGCACCTGTTGTAATTTCTGAGTCACCAAATACAATCTCTTCAGTTGCTCGACCTCCTAATGCTCCCATTATTCTTGCTTTGATTTGTGATCTTGAAATTAAGCTTTGATCTTCTGAGGGAGTAAACCAAGTTAAACCTCTAGCTTGTCCTCTTGGTATTAAAGTAACTTTTTGTACATTTTCATGGTCTTTTAATAGTGTACCTACGATTGCATGGCCTACCTCATGATATGCTATTAGTCTTTTGCTTTTACTATCTATTAGTGCTGTACCCTCCATACCTGCTATTATTCTATCTATAGCTTTGTCGATTTCCTGTAAGCTTATTTGATTTTTTCTTTCTCTTGCAGTTAATATTGCTGCTTCATTTAGTAAGTTGGCTAGGTCTGCTCCCGAGAAACCAGGTGTACGTCTTGCAATTATTGACAAAGATACATCGGGATCAATTTTTTTATTTTTTGCATGTACGTTAAGGATATCTAATCTTCCTTTAAAATCAGGTATATCGACGTTTACTTGTCTATCGAATCTGCCAGGTCTCAGTAATGCTGAATCTAATATGTCTGCTCTATTAGTTGCAGCTACAACTATAATTCCTGTGTTTCCTTCAAAACCATCCATTTCTGTTAACAGTTGGTTTAGTGTTTGTTCTCTTTCGTCGTTTCCACCTCCTATCCCTGTACCCCTTTGTCTCCCTACTGCATCAATCTCATCTATAAATATGATACATGGTGCATTTTCCTTAGCTTTTTTAAATAGATCTCTAACTCTTGAAGCTCCAACTCCAACAAACATTTCGACAAATTCTGAGCCAGATATACTAAAAAATGGTACGTTTGCTTCTCCGGCAATTGCTTTTGCTAGTAATGTTTTACCTGTTCCTGGAGGACCGACTAAAAGTACTCCTTTCGGAATTTTCGCACCTACTGCAGTAAAATACTCTGGTTTCTTTAAGAATGTAACTATTTCTTCAAACTCTTCTTTTGCTTCGTCTATTCCGGCAACATCATCAAAGACTATTCCAGTTTTAGCTTCAATTTGAAAAAGAGCTTTTGACTTTCCAAATGACATTGCTTGTCCAGGCCCTCCATTAGTGTTACTTGATCTTCTAAAAAGTAATGCTAAACTTGTAATTAAAAGTAAAGGAAAAAAAAGGTTTCCGATTAAACTCCACACAGCGCTATTATTTTTGGTAGGATGTGCATCTAAGTCAATGTTATTTTTCTTAAGTTTTGTTACTAGTTCTGGTGCACTTGCTGGCAATTCGACTCTAATTCTTTGTACTCTATTTCCTAGTTCTGGACCAATTGCTTCTATGATTGCAGTATGACCATTTTCATATATGTCTACCTTTTTTACCCATCCCATTTCTATATATTCTAAGAATCTTCCGTATGTCATTCTAGAATTTGCTAAATTATTACTGTTATCATTTGTTGTTGGTGCAAAAAGTCCTTGCCAAATGAAAAAGGATATAATAATAATTGGCAAAGACCATAATAATATATTTTTCCAAGAAAACTTCATGATTAATTTCCCTTTAGTTTTAATTGTGCTGAATTCTTTATTTATATGAATTTAACATCTTTATTCTTATATAGGCAACTATATATTAAACTGATCTTTGTGTTAATAAAACTTAATTTTTTTGTGTATTTGATTATTTTTTCTATAGGTTTTTATTATGTTATCTTATAGTTTATATTATCTAAGCTTGAATAAATTCTTATGATTAAAAAAGGGTGTAAAGTAAAGATTTTAAGAAGAGAGTCTTATTGGTATCAAGATTGTGGCGTAGTTGTAAAAGTAGATAAGGGGGTTAAGTATCCCGTTTTAGTCCGTTTTACTAAAGTAACTTACAGTGGAGTTAATACTAATAGTTTTGCTGACAATGAAATTTGTCTTGTTAGTTAGCTAGCTAGGACGTTTTAATGTATTAAAACAAGCATAGTGAAAATTTAACACACTTAGTGCTTGTCCTAATTGATTTAAATTTAGTTACCTAAGCTTGCCCAGTCAACA
>JBCDGH010000056.1:0-2683 GCA_038751365.1 Patescibacteria group bacterium
ATTAAATAATCTAAAATGGAAGTTTTTGAAATGATAAGTCAAAATCTTTTGTACTCAAAAATTAGTTTTAATTCTAACTTTTTAGAAGCAAATGTGATAAACATTTTTCTTCTATTGATCGGATTAATCTATGTACTGAAGAAATTTTTGGGCTCAGTTTTAAATGAAAGGCAAAATAAAGTATTATTTGCTATTCGTGAGTCTGAAGAGCGTCTAGAGCAAGCAAATGCTAGATTAGACCAAGCAGAAAAACAGTTAGCTCAAACACAAATTATAATTAATCAAATTATTAGTGAAGCAGAAACGACGGCTAAAAAAGTACGTGAATCTATATTAGAACAAGGTAAATCTGATATAGAAAAGCTAACAAAATCTAGTAAAGCTAGTGTTAAGTCAGCAGAAAATCAAGTGAGGTTGCAAATACAGCGACAAATTACCGCGTTAGCTATTAAAAAGGTAAGTAATGAGCTGAAGAATCAAATGAATTCTATCGTGCAAACAAAAATAGTAGATCAAAGTATTATTCAGCTGGAAGGTAAAATTAATTTATGAGTAATCAAAGTTTTAATGAAAAAGTAGCTAAACCATATGCTGAAGCTTTAATTGAGCATGCACAAAATATAAATCTTTTGTCACAAGCAACTATAGAGCTTTCGTCTATCTCAGCAGTTTTATCAGAATCTCGAGATCTTGAAATTTTTTTGTTGAATCCTTTAATTAATAATTCTATAAAAAAGACTATTTTAAGAAAGCTATTTCAAAATCAAGTTAATGACTTTATCGTTAATTTTTTATTAGTTTTAGTTGATAGAAGAAGGATTGCTTTCTTAAGTTCTATTATTGATAAGTATTTAGAATTGACATATCAATTAGAGTCTCTGACGATTGCTGAATTATATTCAGTTGTAGATATAAATGAAACGCAACAAGACAATTTGATACAGAAAATTAAAGCAATGACTAATAGTCAAAAGGTTAAGTTGATAATGAATAAAGATCCTAATTTAATAGGAGGATTTGTAATCAAAATAGGATCAAAGATTATAGATGCTAGTTTAGCCGGAAGGTTAAAGAAGATATCTTTATATCTTGAAAATAACTAAGTACAAACTTGTATTTACAAAAAATAATTACGAATTATAAAAAAATATGTTAAACATTAGACCAGATGAAATTAGTAATATAATACGTCAACAAATTGATAAATATGACCAAGATTTGCAGGTAGCCAATGTAGGTACTGTTTTACAAGTTAGCGATGGTATTGCACGAGTTTATGGATTAGATGAGGTAATGGCTGGAGAACTACTTCAGTTTGAAGATCAAGATAAAACTATTGGTATAGCACTGAATTTGGAAAGTGACAATGTTGGTGTAGTTTTAATGGGAGATGGTCGTAATATTTTAGAAGGTAGTTCTGTTCAGTCAACTGGTCAAATAGCACAAATACCTGTTGGTGATGACTTTTTAGGTAGAGTTGTTGATCCTTTAGCGAAACCTATAGACGCCAAAGGTACTCCTAATACAACAGATACTAGGTTAATAGAATCATATGCCCCTGGAATTATTGGACGTCAGTCTGTTTGTGAGCCACTGCAAACAGGTATTACTGCGATTGATGCTATGATTCCTATAGGCCGAGGACAAAGAGAATTGATTATAGGTGATAGACAAACAGGTAAAACAGCTGTTGCTTTAGATACTATTATTAATCAAAAAGGTCAAGATGTTATATGCGTTTATGTAGCAATTGGCCAGAAAGCTTCTTCTGTAGCGCAGGTTGTTTCTGTTTTAGAAGAAAAGGGCGCTTTAGAGTATACAATTATAGTTGCTGCCAATGCTGATGATCCAGCTACTTTACAGTATATTGCTCCTTATACTGGTGCTGCTTTAGCAGAATATTTTATGTATAAGGGTAAAGCAACCTTAGTAATTTATGATGATTTAACAAAGCAAGCTCAAGCTTATCGTCAAATGTCTTTATTACTACGTCGTCCACCTGGTAGAGAAGCATATCCTGGCGATGTATTTTATTTACATTCTCGTCTATTAGAAAGAGCTGCTAAATTGAGTGCTGATTTGGGTGGTGGGAGCATGACAGCTTTACCAATTATTGAAACACAAGCTGGTGATGTTTCTGCATATATACCAACTAATGTAATATCTATTACTGATGGTCAAATTTTCTTATCAGGAGATTTATTTAATTCTGGCATTAGACCAGCTATTAATGTTGGAATCTCTGTATCTCGTGTTGGTTCAGCAGCTCAAATCAAGGCAATGAAACAAGTTGCTGGAAAGTTAAAATTAGAACTAGCGCAATTTGCAGAGTTAGAAGCTTTTTCTCAATTTGCGTCTGATTTAGATAAAGCTACACAAAATCAATTGGCTCGTGGTCAAAGATTGAGAGAAATTTTGAAGCAAGCTCAAAATGCTCCTCTTGTAGTAGAAGACCAAATAGCGATTATTTATGCGGGTGTAAATGGCTATTTAGATACTGTAGATTTATCTAAGGTTAATGATTTTGTAACAGCCCTACGAGAAGATTTACAAAATTCTAAACCGGAATTTGGAGAAAATATTCGTAGTAGTAAAAAGTTAACTCAAGAATCAGAAGACTTGTTAAAACAGTCCATACAAGATGTTCAGCAAGCTTTCTTAGTGTAAATATAGTTATTTTTCC
>JBCDGH010000057.1:0-2477 GCA_038751365.1 Patescibacteria group bacterium
GATTACAATATTGAATAAAAACTCTATACTATAGTATATAATTCTTTAGGAATAAACGTAAATAAAATTAGATAAACCAAGAAACATTGTCAATTAGCTAATTATTCATAATAAAAATAGGTTAAATTAATATAATGGTTAAATCATTAACTCAAGGATCAATTACTCAAATTATTGGACCTGTTTTAGACATAGAGTTCCCTAATGGAAAATTACCTAAAGTATTTAATGCATTAAAAATACAAGGACCAGACAGCACAATAACATGTGAGGTACAACAACTTTTAGGTGATAATAAAGTTAGAGCAGTAGCAATGAGTTCTACAGAAGGTTTAAAAAGAGGATCGGAAGTTATTGATACTGAAGAACCTATTACAGTTCCAGTTGGCATACCTACTTTGGGTCGAATCTTTAATGTACTAGGAGAGCCAGTAGATGAACTGGGTTCCGTAAATTCAGATGATTCTTTGCCAATACATAGGTCAGCCCCTCTATTTACTCAACTTGAAACAAAACCATCAATATTCGAAACAGGAATAAAAGTAGTAGATCTATTAGCTCCATACAGAAGAGGCGGAAAAATAGGTTTATTTGGTGGAGCTGGTGTTGGTAAGACAGTTTTAATTATGGAGTTGATAAACAACATAGCAAAAGCTCATGGAGGTGTATCGGTTTTTGGAGGTGTTGGCGAAAGAACAAGAGAAGGTAATGATCTTTACGAAGAAATGAAAGAATCTAAGGTAATCAACGCAGATAACCTAAAAGAATCAAAAGTTGCACTAGTTTATGGGCAAATGAACGAGCCTCCGGGAGCTAGAATGAGAGTTGGTCTAACAGCTTTAACTATGGCAGAATACTTTAGAGATATCAACAAGCAAGATGTTCTATTATTTATAGATAACATTTTTAGATTTGTACAAGCTGGTTCAGAAGTTTCTGCATTACTTGGCCGTATGCCTTCAGCAGTAGGCTATCAGCCAACATTAGCAACTGAAATGGGAGCATTACAAGAAAGAATTACATCAACTACAGATGGTTCTATTACATCTATACAGGCTGTTTATGTACCAGCAGATGATTTAACTGATCCAGCACCAGCAACAACTTTTGCGCACCTAGATGCAACAACAGTACTATCCAGAGGACTTGCTGCTAAAGGCATATATCCTGCCGTAGACCCATTGGGCTCTACATCTACTATGCTTCAACCTGATATTGTAGGATTAGAGCATTATTCAACAGCACAACAAATAAAGTCAACACTTCAGAGATACAAAGAATTACAAGATATTATTGCCATTCTAGGTTTAGACGAATTATCAGAAGATGACCGTCTAACTGTTGCGAGAGCAAGAAAAATCGAGAGATTTTTATCTCAACCATTTTTTGTTGCAGAAGTATTCACTGGATCACCAGGTAAGTATGTATCTCTGGAAGAAGCAATCAAAGGTTTCCAAATGATACTAAAAGGAGATTTGGATAGCTTACCAGAGCAAGCTTTCTACCTAGTTGGCAATATAGAAGAGGCTATTCAGAAGGCAGAGACTTTAAAATAAAATTATTTAAAATATGACATTAACAATACGTGTAATTGCGCCAGATAAGATAGTTTGGGATGCGGAAGCAGAAGAGATTATTTTACCAAGTAGTACAGGACAGCTAGGAATATTATCAAAGCATATACCTCTACTAACAGCACTTGATATAGGAGTAATGCGAGTAAGAATAAATAAGGAATGGAAACCAATTATATTATTGGGAGGATTTGCTGAAATTAAAAACGATAATGTAACAATACTGGTTAACGGAGCAGAAGAAGTAGGCGAAATTAATCTAGATGAGGCAAAAAGCAAACTAGAAGAAGTAACACAAATACTTGAAGAAGCTAATACAAATAAAGAGAAAATAGAAGCAACACAAATGCTCAGAAAAGCTAAAGCAAGATTACAAGCAGCTATGATGAATAATAATTAGTAATAACCAGCCTGAAAATATATTTTCAGGCTGATACCTTAACATAAACAACAATAGATTAACTTAAGCCAGAACAAATATAATCAAAGTATAAGCCCATTTCTTTTCCTGCATCACTACCTACCAAAGAAGAAGTAACTTCTTTCATTGCTTGAATTGCCTGTATAGTTGCACCGATCGGTACACCTAAAGAATTATAAGTTTCTTTTAAACCATTTAAAACCCTCTCATCTAATATTGAAGGGTCACCAGCCAACATTCCATAAGTAGAATATCTTAAATAATAATCTATATCTCTAATACAAGCAGCATATCTTCGCGTAGTGTACATATTACCACCTGGTCTAGTAATATCAGAATAAAGCAAAGCTTTTGCTACAGACTCTTTAATAATTGTTGCTGCATTCGCAGCTATAGTTGCTGCTGCCCTAACTCTTAACTCACCGGTTTGGAAATAACCTCTAAGTTTATCTAGAGAATTATCATCTAAATATTTACCTTGA
>JBCDGH010000058.1:0-2343 GCA_038751365.1 Patescibacteria group bacterium
CCTCTCAATGATTAATTGTTTTACTGGTTCAGGAACTTTAATACCTCGCATATATACACTGCATTAACTTAGACTGCTATATTAATTCTCATAATTATTATTAAAAGAGAATTATATGTCTAAATTAACAGAAGTGGGTCAGTAAATAACCTTTTTGAAAATTTTACAAAAGAGGTTAACTCAAAAAGAAAAACTAATCTATTTGATATAGGGCCTGGTAATGGTAAGGCGACGGAAAAGTTTGTTGAAATTCTACATCGTAATAACAACTTAGAACAGTATATAGCAGTCGACATAAGTAGTAGCATGTCGTTAATGGCTACCAAGAATCTACAAAATTTTGATAACAACATAGTTACAAATCACTACGTGCTAGATATTGAAGCATCAAAGTTAGATGAAGTTTTAATAAAAAATAAGCTTAGCTCAAGAGATGCGTATAATCTAATACTTATGATAGGTAATACAATATGTAATATCGACGATAGAATACAAGTTTTAAAAAATATTAGATCAGGGATGACTAGCGATGACTTGTTTGTTGTTTCTATTGGTTTAAATAGTTTTGATAATAAGAAAGAGCTTAGTTATGTAAATGATGACATAGTATATAGGCTCCAAACTCAAACTCTCAGGCTGTTGGGAGTTGATATTGAAATGTGTGACTACGAAACAAAGTATAACGACCTGTATTCTGAAAAAAACAAAAGTATCATATTAGATAAAGATTATGAGATTCACTATGAATTGTACGGAGTAAAACAGTTTATTCGTCTAATGTCAGGCAAGTCAATTAAAGTATGGAAGCACTCTCTTCTCGACATTAAAAAATTTATTGAAGAGCTGGAATACAGTAGTTTTAAACTCAAAAGCATTAAAATTGATTCAAACTACACTACTGCTTTATGTGTATGCTCTATTAAATAAGTGGTTAGTACTTCACTCACAAAGTAGCTTCTATCATGTTTCTTTCTCCCCACTCTCAACCCTAAAATCATCTGCACACTGCTGCAATAAGGCTTCAACAATAGCCGATTGAGGCCCCCAGCCCAATATGCTATAAAAATTCCCCACAAGCAATCCAGACAGCAAAAAACCATCCTTTAGGGATAGCTTAATCAGAAAACTAACAAGGAACGGGTTTTGGTGTTCGACTTGTTAGTAAAGTAGTAGATGGAGTCTAGATATCAACCCTGATTCAAATATATATTAACCTAAATTGATTAAGTTTAGATTAATCTTCATCATCGAGAAATTTTACCTCAACGTAAGTATTATCAGATTTGAGAGCGTTTATAACTGCTTCACTAAGTTCTTCGTCTGGTAGTTTACCAAAGTCATATTCGACTTTCTCTTCACTGGTATTACTTTGATTATTATCGGTTGTAGAGGAATCACTACTCCTATAAGTGTTGATATCTACAACTTTATCATTGTCATCTTTGGTAGACACTAGATTGCTCCTGTATTTAATCTACTTCTAGTTAGCTTATTTACCAACCAAAGTTGAATATTGCTTAAAAACTACCTTATGTCAAACTATATCTTTTGACTTTAGTACGAATTTATGTTATGTTATTGTAATTCTACCTCGAGTACAAGTATCTCAGTAGAATAGATTTTCATAATGAAATTAAAGTTATTTACAATTGCAAGCTTACAAGTCGTTCAATTGCTTATACCTAATATTGCCAGTGCGGAGACTAAAATATGTAAAAAAATTGCTGGTCAACAGCTATGTGTAGGTGATATGTTCTTAGATGATAGGATAGTTAGAGATTATCAAATCCCCGAAAAAGTAAAAGTTTACAGAAGAGTTTTTGAAATAGTTGGATCAGCTAATGATCCTAAGTTTTATGTTGAATATAGAGGTAAATACATATACAGTGATACTACAACCTGTTACGAGTGGGATCCTGGATTAGGGCAAAGCTGCACATTTCTACCAAATCTAAATTAGGATTGTCAGCTATCACAAATACTTCATAACCGTTGTTTTGCTAATATCTAACTCTTTGGCGATATTCCGAATACTTATACCTTTTTCTCTTAAAGCCTGAATTTTAGACTGTTTCTGAGAGTCTAATTTTGATCTACCCCATGAAATGTCTCCGTTTTTAAGTTTTTTAGCTCTTTTGTTAGCTACTCCTGCTTTAACTCTATCTCTAATTAGTTCTCTTTCAAATTCAGCATAGGCAGAGTTAGAGTCTGTTTAATATCTCCTAGACAAACAAATAACTGCCAGTTAGACAGATTTTGTTATGCTACAAAATACTACTGTTACTGACAGTCAAATGGAATATATAAACTTTTTTCTACCTCAGGTCAAAACAAAACCATTAA
>JBCDGH010000059.1:0-2257 GCA_038751365.1 Patescibacteria group bacterium
AAAATAGGCCTCATTCCGCTCTCGGTTGAATACCGCAACTGACTTTATTTAAGTCAAAATTAAGGTAAAAGTGTAATACCAGAAATTACATGATTTTTTTGGGGTATAGAAAATACCCATTCATATGGGCGAGTATTCCTATAGGAAATCAGTCCCACCGGAGAAAATCGCTCATGTTGAGGTGATTAATTCTTGTAGTGCTTTGTGGGAGTGATGCTGTTAACCGTGACAAAGCAGCAGCGGTTATATTCCTGAATAATAAATTTAGTATTCAGGAATGTTTGTAATGTATCGTAATCTAGCCCTTAATTGTGCCAGATAGCTGTAAAAACTTGCAAGATTAAAGGATTAAAGGCTTAAAGGCTTGATTTCTCATTATTAGCCTTTTTAGTGTTGATAATAGCTTTTGTCCTGCTTTGACTGGAGACTTTGAATATTTTTAAGTACTGGAATACATTGCCGAATCATCTGAATTAACACTTCAAGTTTTGATTCACCATCTTCAATTCGGCTTTTAGCTTGTAAGCCAATCAAGAATATTTGTGCGGTTAGCAACAAAGCAATAACTTTACCAACAATGTTTTGACGCTTATCTTTCTTCATTTTGGATGCCTTGAAATTCGACAGATTAAGCATCTCTTTGGGGTCGTACACCAATGCAAATACCCCAATATGGTGAAAAATACGGTAAAATCCGGATTAAATGAGATTGGGGTGGTATTTTCAAATTAGGACAGCCCCAAACTTCTTGGTTTAATTTTTGGATGTAATGCCCAGAAAAACTTATGGTCCTCAAGTAAAAAAACGGGTTAAGCGTCTGTTGGAGGCGTTACTTTGTTATGTGAATGGGGAATTTGATGACTATGGTTTTGATATTAAGCACAATAATTGGATTGAAGAAGACACTAACAACCCCGAACTAACTGTCGAAACAACCCTAGTAACTTTGGAATTGTTGACACAGAAAGATAAATACGACGGTAAGTTAACAAAGTCACAAATCCGAGATGCACTCAAGCTTTTGGATAAAAAGAGAGATGATTCTCTATTAAAAATTTTGAAGGACAACCGCACTATAAAGCAGGGTTCTGAAAATTGGCACTTTACCTTGACACTATGGTCAAAAGATAAAGAAGAAAACCTGAAACAGTTTGATAAAGTATGGGAGATTAACAGACCGTTAAAATCGAAAGCTTTAGAGGAAAGTTCTAAGCTTGATAAATCTGGGACTAACGCTACACTGAGTTCGGATTTGGTAAAAGCCAAAAGCTTACTTGCAGAAATCAAGGCGAATTATCATCTTGTCTACAATCGAGAACTGATAGCAATAGATGACAATTTTTTATCTCTCAATAGTTATTTATCCGGTAGTTGGAAAGGTAAGTGGGCTAGTTCAGATGATCTTGATGAGTCTGGGATTTTATATTTAGACCTTTATCAGATTAGCAATACTTTCATTGGAGAAGCTGTACTGGACAATAATAGTATATTAAGTATCTTCGGTAGAGTTTTTGTAGTGGGTAACATAAACAAAGATAAGATAGATGCTAAATTCCTAATTGGACCTATAGAGCATCGGTTTACTGGTTCTGTAAATGATAAAAATAATGAGTTATCTATATTAGGCGAATACAGAATAGCTGGGTATGATTATGGACAATTTAAAGTTGAGAAGACTAATAAAGTCTCTGAATAAAAACTTTAAACCGGAACCGCGCATGACTTCTGCACAGCATTGGCTAATCTGCCGATAAACGATAAGAGAAAATATATATCTGAATAGTTTATGTACTAAAAGTTCGTGTAAGTTCTAATTTTCCGAAAATTTTGAAGTCTGCAAAATAATGAAGGACTAAAAATATAATTACAAACTATCTGTACCTGAACATTTAGCATCTTAATTATTCGTCTCATGATTTTTATCGATTTTAAAAGCCCACAAAATAATCAACTGCTAAAAATATATACAAAAAACATTTGTATATAGATAGTTAATGTACTGATTATTCATTTAAGAATTTCCTCACAAACTAAAACTGAGCAAAAAATGAGGTACAATACTACAAGTGTCTAAACCTCCAGACAGTAGGAACTTTACTCAAAAATTCACTTTCTCTGTGCAAGTTGACTGCTAAGCAGAGGTTGGGTAAGAAAATCCTGTATTTACTATGTAAGCTGCATTAGATAGATTCAATATTACAAGATGTGCCAGATGCTATTCTTAGTTTTTTCTTACTTTTTAGCGTACTACAATATT
>JBCDGH010000060.1:0-2257 GCA_038751365.1 Patescibacteria group bacterium
AAAATATACTATTAATCATATAATATGTCAATTTATTAATAATGTAAAGTTCGACATAAAGCTTAAATACTGCTTGTATCGTACTAGCTATATATGATGTATAGCTAGTTGTTTAGTATTAACAAAGAGGTTAGTTTGAGTAAAAGAAAGAATGCAAGTTCTGGAACTGGTCACCCAGGAAAAGACAGTAGGAAAAGTGAGTCTCAAGTGGAGAATAGTATTTCTTATATCTATAATAAGAAAAACAAAAAGAGCACAGATCCAAAATATGACAAACTCCTCAGAGAGTCTTCTGCAACAGCGTCAGGTAAAACGAGAAAAGGCAGCAAACCAAATGAGTCGACTGGTCAAAAGTCAGGAAAGGGTTTTTTCTCTAGATTTAAAAGAGACAAACCGGTTGAAGAAGAAAATATTGTGGTTGACGAATCAACGACGAACTCAGGAAGTTCAGAGGGTACAGAAACCGTAGTAGAAAATTCTGCCTCCCAAGACGAAGCAAGTTTTCAAGCTGAGATTGATGCAGGTATAATTGACTAAGCAAGTAATTAATTTAACATAACAAATTAATAATCTAACAAGTCGAACCATAAAACGCGTTCCTTGTTAGTTTTCTCATCAAGCTATCCCTAAAGGATAGCTTTTTGTTGCCTGGATTGCTTATGAGGAATTTTCACACGACTTCAGGAGGCAGGCTATTTAGCTCTATTCTTTAACTAATTAGATTAGTTAGTTGTGTATATTTTTCTTATAAAGAGCAGCAAATGCAGCAGGTTTATTTTGAACTAAATCACTATTCATCAAATCATTAATAAATTCTTTAAGTGGTTGTAATATGACTTCCATACCCTGTTCAAAATCTGTATGCTCTGGTGCTTGTTTTAAATAGGCGTTATCACAGAAAAACACTTGGAGTAGTCCACTATTACTGTGCCCTTTAGACATTGTACAAATAAATTCTAGATCACCATCATAACCTGTTTCTTCTAAAAGTTCCCTTTTTGCTCCTTCTATAGAAGTTTCACCTTTCTCAACTCTACCAGCTGGTAATTCAACTACAAAGTCAGCAGCCCCACCTCTGAATTGTTTAACTAAAACTACTTGTTTATCTTTAGTAATTGCTAACACAATAGCCGCTTCTGGTGTATCTAATACATGATAAGTTTTGTTTTTATTTTCAGGAGTTAAATAGGTATTTCTCCTGATTTTAAAATATTCAGAAAATATTAACTCTGAGTTCTGGAGCGTGTATTGTTGATCTTGCATAGATATAATATTATATTGAATTTCCTAATTAACATTTATCCTTTTGTGTAGCTGAGACCTAAAATCCTTATGATACAATTCGGCAATGAATTGGATGTGGGGCCAAGCGTATTTATAAACGAATGTATGACTAGTTTCTTTAAAAAAGTCTTTTTATTCATTCTTAAATGGATTTATCCAAATTCTATATGAGTCATAGCAAACAGTACCACCTTTAGCCGCCCAAGTACCATAGAATGGGTGTTTATACTGGCATACACCATCGGTAGAGAAAGATTTAGTATTTCTGATAGCATTTTCAAACTCATTTTTATTGTCAGTATCTATAGACCGAACATATTGATTAACTCTAAATTATCCAAATTAAATTTATCAGTATAACAGATTATGTCATGGTCAAATGTTTTATAGCCTATATACCTTCCTTCACTCTTACAAAAGTTTAGATAATCTTGATTATTTAGTTGGCTTATAGTGTAGACTACTCTATCTTGACCCGGATACAGTCTATATGGACTTATTAGACCATACTTGCCTCCTAAGACAAAAAATACTATAGCAAATGTAGCTAGTACATCTTTTCTATTAAACAGCTTTTTCTTAGTATGTTTGTTTTCTTGTTCCATTTCTATTTTTTCTTCAGTTTTAGTGTTTTTACCTGAATCTATAACTCTATAAAACCATTCAAATGGTCGATCAATAGGTAGACCAAAGTCATACTTGTAGGATAGAAAGAAAATAACAACTATTATACCTAAAATGATGTTTGGATACTTATCACTATACAAACCATAAACATGGTCAAACATAAAGCTATTAATGCTAGCTTTAGCTATTTTTATTACTTGATATTTACTTATACTAACTGACTTTAATATAAATTTCTGATAGACTAAGAGTCTGTTTAATATCTCTTACTCAACCCCTTAGTAATCCTGTTCAGGCATAATCTAATAAAAGCAACTTGTATTAAAGCCTCCAGTGTTTCTTCAGA
>JBCDGH010000061.1:0-2045 GCA_038751365.1 Patescibacteria group bacterium
ATAAAAATAAATAAAATAAAATTATATTACCTACGTTTGGAAGATATGGTTTCAGTTTCAGGTAGAGTTAATGGTTTAGATGACTCTCAACGATATACAGGTACAATTTATCTAGATGCAAATCAAGACAGAAAGCTTGATGAAACAGATACAAGATGGATATGTTCCGATTTTCACCCTGGAGTTGAGCAAATTGAAATTGAGGAAAATGGAGAGTTTGTGTTAATTAGAGACAGTGACTGTTATACGCAAGATCGTCTTTTTCCTGAGCATTGGTCGCAAGACTCTGGAGCTTCGGCTCTACCAATAGGCAACTGGATAATGACAATTTTCGATGAGAACGAGCGTGGTCAGTCTTTTTATTTTAGTGTGGAAACTACTGATGAGCCCATGAAATTGGACTTACAGTTTGTAAATAATAACTCTTCTGCAGCTTGAGCTAGGTTGTTTTTGTTAATAGTTCCATGCTCAAATATTTGGTGTGTTTATATTGACTAAAGTAATTATCAGAAAAAACTTTTAGTTATGATAAAGATTATAGATTATGAGATTTTGTAAAAAATTTATTAAAAGACAGATTAAAGAAATGACTAGATTAAATCCTGGTCAAACTAAAAAAGATCTGTTTTTGGGCTATCTGGGGTTATTAAGTTGGGTCATAGCTATAGTCAGCTGGGCAAAAATAATGACCAAGAAGAAGTAATTTCTATCTAAAAAGATCGTATTTGACATTAAGTAATTTAGACAGTAAAATGTGGCAGCAAAATTTATTTGAGCTAATTTAATATGTCTTCCAAATCCGCCTTTATTAAACAAAAATCTTCTCTTCTAAGTTTTTTACCTTATAGTTTAAGAATAGTTATTTTTCTGTCGATTGCTTTTACTAGTTTACAATTCTTTACTAGTGTTAATGTATTTGCTGAGACTGCTGAGATACGATTTGTCGATAATATAACAGGAGATTATCGTTTTGTTAATAGCTTGATGGTTTGTTTGAACGATGAGCTTTCAGGAGTTGCTAATAACCAACTTGACGATGGAATAGCTGAGCTTATCGTTGCTCCTGGCAGTAATAGTGTTAAAGTTCTATTAAATATGGGAGCTTTTGATCCAGTAACTGTTTGTACAGAAAATTACTCATCACCTCCTAATAATGAAATGCTAATATACTCAGAAGATATAAATGTAGTTTCTGGAGAAACATATACTATCACTATGAGCGGTGAGGTTTTGAATAGTGATATACCTGAATACACGTTTACAAATATCGATAGTGTAGCTGTTAATTCGAGTGAACTTGTAGTATTTAATCAAAGTGCTACTGGAAGCTCTCCATTACCTTCGCAAATATGTATTGGAGACACTCTAGTAAATGCAGTCAGAACACAAGACAATTATACTGTAAGTGACTATCCAACTGTAGGCTCAAACACCTTAGGATTTCTTGAAATTTATGATGTCTCAAATGCAGTGTCAGTAGCTAATCCTATTCAAGTATCTTATCCTTACTTTTATTTAGGCAATGCAAATTGTTCTCTAGTAAATTTTTATCCGAGCTATCCTACAGAAATTGGAATAGTAATTAGCACCGGTTCAAACCCTGTAGCCCAAAATGTATATGTAGGTGAGCGTGATGCAAATGCTGAAATATTTCCTCCCGCTTCTCAATTTTCTGGATATAGCTTTTCTTCTACCAGTGAATTGCCATTACCTTCTGATTCAGCTGATAATGAATATACCCAACCTGTTGAAGCAGAGACACCAACTTCAATGCCTCTGATTAGGTCCGGTGGAGCTACTCTGAATATTGCAATTGGTATGATTCTTACTGGTAGCCTTCTACTTATGCTAAGATCAGTTAGTTACAATAGAGAAGATAGAAGATAGTTAGTTCTTAAAATAGTAGGCTCTCCCACAGAATAACACTTAATTAAGCGGATTATTTCTAAGATTTTTTAAAAGTAATTTGTAAATATTATCTTGTCTATGATTAAACCTAAATTCTGTTTCTTTTAAGAATACTGGAAAGTTAGATTCAGTAAAGC
>JBCDGH010000062.1:0-2004 GCA_038751365.1 Patescibacteria group bacterium
CACTAGTAGTCCAGATACTTGTTTTAGCATTAGTCATTTTATCAATACTATTGGTAGTTGGCATTCCTGTTACTCTAGCTTCTCCAGGACAATGGGAAAAATCGAAAAACTTAGTTTACGCTAGCATAGGGATATGGGTTGGTTTAGTAATAACTGCAGGTATACTTAACTCATTTATCGCTTAAAAGATTAATAAATAGAATAGATACACTCTCTATTCTATTAATAAGATTGACAAATAGGAAACTTTTTGTTATTTATATGCTTATATAAAAAACAAAGAGCGGGTATAGCTCAGTGGTAGAGCGCAACCTTGCCAAGGTTGATGTCGCGCGTTCAAATCGCGTTACCCGCTTACAAAGCTCTGTCAGATATCCTCAAAAAAGACTAAGCTTCTTTAGAATTTGTATCTATTACAGTGTCTTCTGCAGCATTTTGGTTTTGGTTTTGTGACTCAGTATCATTTACTTCTTTACCTAAATTCATCATAGACTGTTGTAATTCGTTTTGAAGTATTTTAATTTGTTCGTAATTTTCTTCTTGAATAGCTTTTTTTAAACTAGAAATCTTTGCGTCAATACCACTTTTTAATTGTGAATCAAGTTTATCACCTAACTCTGTTAACTGATTTTGCGCCTGATAACACAACGAATCAGCATTATTCTTTAAATCTATCTGCTCTCGCTTCTGCTTATCTAATTCAGCATTCTCCTGAGCTTCTTTAACAAGTTGTTCAACTTCATCTTTAGGCAATGTAGATGCACCAGTAATAGTAATTGATTGTTCTTTACCAGTTCCTTTATCTTTAGCTGTTACTGATAATATACCGTTAGCATCTATATCAAATGTTACTTCTATCTGCGGAACACCTCTCGGAGCTGACATAATACCATCAAGTCTAAAAGTGCCTAAGCTTTTATTATCTTTTGTAAATTCTCTTTCACCTTGCAAGACATGAATTTCAACATTAGGTTGGTTATCTACAGCTGTTGAGAAAACCTCTGACTTTTTAGTCGGTACAGTTGTATTACGGGAAATAATTTTTGTCATCACACCACCTAAAGTCTCAACACCAAGAGACAAAGGTGTCACATCTAAAAGAAGAATGTCTTTTACTTCTCCTGCTAAAACTCCCGCTTGCACAGCAGCTCCAATCGCGACTACTTCATCAGGGTTGACACTTTGATTAGGATCTTTACCAACATAATCCTTAACTAACTTTTGTATAGCTGGTATTCTTGTCGAACCACCAACCAATACTACTTCATCAATATCTTTTGCTGTAAGCTGAGCATCTTTCAAAGCATTGTCAACTGGAACCCGACACCGCAATATCAAAGAAGAACATAATTCTTCAAATTTTGTACGGGTTATATTTTTTTCTAAGTGTTTTGGACCGGTGTCAGTAGAAGTTATAAATGGTAGATTAATATCAGTTTGCAATAGGGTAGACAACTCCATCTTAGCTTTTTCAGCTGCTTCAGTTAATCTTTGCAAAGCTTGCCTGTCTTTACTTAAGTCTATACCTTCATCATTTTTAAACTCTGTGACTAACCAATCAACAACTTTGCGATCAAAATCGTCTCCACCTAAATTAGTATCTCCTGAGGTAGATAAAACTTCAAAAACCCCGTCACCAACTTCTAGTATAGAAACATCAAAGGTACCTCCACCCAAGTCAAAAACTAGGATAGTTTCGTTATTTTTTTTGTCCAAACCATATGATAATGAAGCAGCAGTTGGCTCATTAATAATCCTTAATACATCTAGTCCAGCAATTTGTCCAGCATCTTTCGTAGCTTGTCTTTGAGAATCATTAAAATAAGCTGGTACAGTAATTACAGCTTTAGTTATAGATTGACCTAAGTAGCTACTAGCATCTTCAACTAATTTTCTTAAAACTTGAGCAGAAATTTCCTCCGGAGCACAACTTTTGCTCAATGCAGGACAATCTAATTTAACGTTTACTTTATTATCACTATTGACTCTGTAAGATAACTGGTC
>JBCDGH010000063.1:0-1831 GCA_038751365.1 Patescibacteria group bacterium
CATATATAATATATTATAATAGATTTCTTTTCTATGGAGGTTTTATGTCTAATACTAATTTCGTTTCTGGCGCTTTCGCCTTACTTGATAGTCTTATTAGAAATGGTACATTTCATATTTTTGGTTATCCTGGTGGTGCTATTTTACCTATCTATGATGAACTGTTTCGTTGGGAGGAAAGAAACCTAGTGCAACATATATTATGTAGACATGAACAAGCAGCGGTACATGCTGCAGATGGTTATGCTAGGTCTTCTGGTAAAGTTGGTGTCTGTTTTGCTACATCTGGTCCAGGTGCTACTAATCTTGTTACAGGGATTGCCACTGCTCAAATGGATTCAGTTCCCATTATACTTGTGACTGGGCAAGTTGCTAGACCTTTTATTGGAACCGATGCTTTTCAAGAGGTTGATATATTTGGTATAACTCTTCCTATAGTTAAACACTCTTATGTTGTACGAGATCCTAAAGATATGAGTAGAATAATTGCAGAAGCTTTCCACATAGCTACATCTGGTAGACCTGGTCCGGTATTAGTTGATGTTCCAAAAGATGTTGGTCTCGAGAAGTTTGGCTACAATTTTGTACCTCAGAATAAATTACATCTTCCAGGCTTTAAAATTAATCATGATATTAAGGCTAAGCACTTCAATAAGTTTCTAAACTTGATTAAACAATCTAGTCAGCCCCTTCTTTATGTTGGCGGTGGCGCTATAACGTCTAATTCATCACAGGTCATTATAGAATTTGCTGAGAAATTTCAGATACCTATCACTACTACTTTAATGGGTAAAGGTATAATAGATGATAATCATAACTTATCTCTTGGGATGTTAGGTATGCATGGCACAGCATATGCAAATTTCGCTGTTAGTGAGTGTGATTTACTTATTGCTTTAGGTGCTCGTTTTGATGATAGGGTTACGGGAAAACTTGATGAGTTTGCTTGCAATGCTCAAGTAATACATATAGACGTTGATGCTGCAGAGGTAGGTAAAAATAGAATTCCTCAAGTTGCTATTGTTGGAGATATAAGAGACGTTTTGACAACTTTTTTATCTTACTTAAATACCCTTCAAGACTTCAGGTCTAATACTGAACAGACTTTATCTTGGCAACAAAGAATTTTCGCATGGAAAAAGCAATATCCTCTACTAATTCCTAAAAATGTTGATTTTTTATCTGCTCAAGAAATCTTAGCTACAATTTCATCTTTAGAAGCTGACGTTTACTATACAACTGATGTTGGTCAACATCAGATGTGGTCAGCACAGTTCTTAAACGTTTTACCTAGACACTGGATGTCTAGTTCTGGCCTAGGTACAATGGGCTATGGTTTACCGGCTGCGATTGGTGTACAAATAGCTCATCAAAATAAAAAAGTAGTTTGTGTTAGTGGAGATGCTAGTTTTCAAATGAATTTACAAGAACTTGGTACTATATCACAATATAGTTTACCAATAAAGATACTTATAGTTAATAATAAATGGCAAGGTATGGTTAGGCAATGGCAACAAGCTTTTTATGGCCAAAGGTACTCTCATTCAAATATGGAACAAGGTGCACCTGATTTTGTCAAACTTGCTCAGTCTTTTGGTATTTTAGGTTTAGAAATTGATTCAAGAAAAGAATTAAAAAATAAGCTACAGTTGTTTTTGAATTATAATGGACCTGTAATAATGAACTGTAACATTAAAGAAGAAGAAAACTGTTATCCTATGGTTGCTCCAGGTAAAAGTAATTCTCAAATGATTGGTTTAACAAAACAAAATTTAACACTTAATATAGAGAAAAATCAATAACACTTGTATTCTAAATAGTATGTTTTTAC
>JBCDGH010000064.1:0-1695 GCA_038751365.1 Patescibacteria group bacterium
AAAAACTCGACTGAGCCGAGCTAAGATAAAAGGAAGCAAGCAAACGAAAACGATGAATATTGGTCACTTGGTATAACCGAGCAGCTGTAGCTAAGTAATGTCTGAGCCAAGGAAAGCAAATACCGATGCTACTTACTTCCTCACCATTACAGTAGTGGGTTGGTGGATCGACATATTCACTCGATCTTGGTACAGCGATGTGATCATGGAGCCTGGAATATTGTGCCTAAAAACAAATATCTGCATGTATGGCTATTCAATAGTTGGACATCAGGTTTATAAAATCGCTATGCTTTACAAAAGTGCGCCAGAGTCTAGACAAGCAAGTGGCATCAGTTCCAAATCATCATCACCTAAAACTTTCTGCACGAAAACAGAGAGGGAATCTATGGTAGTCCTGTTATTTTAAGACAGGCTTTAGAATTCTTCATTAAAGGTTTTATATAATCTGTATGTTTAAAGTCAGAAAATAAAATCTAATGAAGAATTTTATGCCCAGTGTAGTTTCCAGATTCACTTTAGTCTTAAATTGGATCTTAATCACGTCAGTATATTCACTTGCTCAAGGCTTAACTGATGCTGAACAATTTTCAAAAAAAGCATTTCAATTTTACCTTAAATCTCAATGGGATAGTGCAGAATTCTACTATTTTAAATCAGCTAACACTTACGAACGTTCAGGTAATATTGTAGAATCACTGAACGAGGGTCTTAAACTAGTTGATTTGTTTATTGCTCAAAATAGTATCGAGTTAGTAAAATCAACTGTAGACTCATTATTCACTTTAGTGCCAGAAAAAGATAGTTTGTACGATGATGTTAGATCCCAGTTGTACTGGAAATTGGGTACTTATCACGAAATGATTTCCTCTTTAAATGAGGCACATAAAAATACCGAACTCGCTATTTCTATGCAAGAAAGTATAGGGGACTACAACCGAACTATTCTGGCGGAGATGTATAAAGATTTGGGAATTTTGCACCAAAGAGATAGAGACTATTCGTCGGCCTTAAAGTATTATAAAAAAAGCTTTCGTCTGAGGAAAGTTGACCAAGATCCATTAGCCATGGCCAATATTCACAATAGTCTGGCCGTTGCCTATTTTTATTTAGGGGAGTTTAGTATTGCTTTGAAAGAATACCAAATGTGCTTGAACTATTATAAAACGATAAACTCTAAACACCCTAAAATAGCGGTTGCCTACAATAATATAGCTTTTACACATATGAAAATCCAAGATTACGATAGTAGCATTCTTTACCATAGAAAAGCGCTGAGGATTAGATTAAACACGTTGCCTGAAAATCACCCCCAGGTAATATCTAGTTATAATGGTATGGGTATAGTATACACAGTGAATGAACAATATGATTCAGCCGAATTTTATTTTAAAAAATGTGTTCAGCTTTTGGAATCCTATAATTCAGATGACTTTAATTATTTTCTTTCGAGAGTGGTTTATAACATATGCAAATTGAACTTCAGACGAGAGCGATTTTCGGAATCATTAGAGTACATAACCAAAGCAATTAATCTCAACTTACCGGCTAAAGAGCTTAGTGATTCTACATTTTACGAGATAAGAAATGTAGCCGACTTAGTGGACTTGATGCAATTCAAAGTCAGCATTATGACAAGATTGTATGACAAGTATCAAAGGCAAAGCGACTTAGAAATTGGATTAGATGCATTTG